>NZ_JAUBVJ010000026.1:0-88995 GCF_036702785.1 Microcoleus sp. AR_TQ3_B6
GGAATCATTATTTTTGGGATAGGCAAGCGTGTAACAATTCTGCTGCCTATCTTTTTTTACCACACATTGCCTCAATCCTTACTAGTTCTGGGTTTGGGGCTGGTTGTTACCCCCCCAGGAAATTATCAGCTACCTTTCTGCCAGTTTTATAACTGAAGTTCCCCCCGTAGAAGGGATGTTCAAATCTAGCAAACCCCTACGCTGCAAGTAAAATTCAGCTTTTTGCCCCCTTTCTTGTACCCATGTATCTTAAGATTGTCTTAAAATTGAATTCTCAGTAGGTGTGGCATAATAGTAGCCATGTATATCGAACGTGTTCCCAACAGAAACTCTCCGCCAGCCGTACTGCTTCGCGAGTCCTACCGCGAAGGTTCAAAAGTACGTAAACGTACCCTGGCAAACTTATCAAAACTACCAGACCATGCCGTAAATGGTCTGCAAGCCTTGTTGAAAGGTGGCGTGACGCTCGCTAGTTTACCTGACTCTTTTAAAATCACTCGTTCTCGCCCACACGGTCATGTAGCGGCAGTATTGGGCAGCCTCAAAAATACTGGCTTGCACAATCTCATTAGCTCCGAAAATAGTCGCAACCTTTGGTTGGTATTGGCGATGATAATTGCTAGAATAATTGACCCGCGATCGAAATTAGCCACCCCCAGAGGTTTCAACGAGGAAACTTGTTTCTCCAGTATTGGAAAAATTGTGGGAATCGATGGTGCCGATGAAGATGAGCTGTATCTGGCAATGGATTGGTTGTTAGCCAGACAAGAGTCGATCGAGAATAATTTTGCCCAAGCATTTAGCATCATCAACCTTGGTACTCTATGATGTATCGAGCAGTTATTTTGAAGGTAAAACTTGCCCCCTCGCCAGCTACGGTTACAATCGGGATGGCAAGAGAGGTAAATTGCAAATAGTATTTGGATTAATCTGCGATGCAGAAGGTTGCCCGATCGCGATTGAAGTATTTGAGGGCAATACGGCAGACCCGACAACCCTCACCAATCAGATTGCGAAACTCAAAGAAAGATTTGGCATTGCCAAAATAATTTGGCTGGGCGCGAGGGGTCTCATCTCTTCAACCACAATTCAAAAACACTTTCACAACAACGAAGAGCGCAGTTTTGATTGGATTAGTGCCCTGCGTGCGACCCAAATCTGCAGCCTGGTCGAGCAAGAGTCGATTCAACCTTCTTGATTCGACGAACATAACATTGCTGAAATCTCGTCAGATGACTATCCGGGAGAACGGTTAATTGCCTGCCGCAATCCGATGCTAGCAGCCGAGCGAGCCAAAACGAGAGAAGAATTGTTGCAAGCAACAGAAAAACAACTATCCAAAATCGTTGCTGCGACAACGAGACAGAAGAAGCGTTTAACAGGGGCATCAAATATTGCCCTGAAAGTGGGCAATGTGGTGAATCGTTACAAAGTTGCCAAGCATTTCACGCTGGATATTCAAGAGAACAGCTTCAGTTATGAAAGAAACACGCTCCTCATTAACAGCTTCGCTGCCCTGGATGGGTTATATGTGATTCGGACTTCAGTTGAATCGGCCGTTTTATCGCCAACAGAAACGGTGAGAGCTTATAAAAGTTTACCTCAGGTAGAGCAGGCTTTTCGGAGTTTTAAGACGGTGGATTTAAAGGTGCGACCGATTTACCACCGCAACAGCGCTCGAGTTAAGGCTCACGTATTTTTATGTATGCTAGCCTATTATGTAGAATACCAGATGCGTTCTCGATTAGCGCCGATGCTGTTCGATGAAGAAGATTGGGAATCGGCTCACCAAAAACAAACATCTGTGGTTAAAGCAACCAAAAGCGATCGGACAAAAGCGAAGGCTAGAACCAAGCGGACTGCTGATAATTTACCAGTGCACAGCTTCCAAACATTGTTAGCTGATTTAGGTACGATCGCCCATAATGAAATTGTGGGAAGCATTGAGGGTGCTAGTTGGGTTTTTGACAATATTACTCAACCGACAATCGTGCAACAAAAAGCTTGGGATTTGCTGGGTGTTTCCCTAATTTGTACCCAGTAAAATCGGAGTCAAAATCTTTCAAAAGCTTGCTACTCCATCTATACGCCTTTTGTCAATGGGGGAACTTCAGTTATAAACTTTATTAAGGATATTTACAGCTACAGATAGTCCCGTTTTAGTTTGAGTTTTTTCTACGAGAGCTTTGACTAATTCTAAGGTTGTAAAAATTACTCCTTGACAGGCCCTGGTAATATGAGGAAAAAGTCGATGTTCTATGGGATTATATTTAGATATATAAGGAGGGTAATGAGCAATTCCGATCTCAATTCCTATTTCATTAACTAATTTATGCAAATCTTATTTGAAAATATAATGATTAGCATTATTACTAGCTCCACCATCAAATTTAGCCAAGATAGAATTAGCGTTAGGGTAGCTAGCCTTTCCATAATTATTCCACCAGTGTTTTAAAGACTCACAGGCGAATTCACTGGTATCTTTACTGGTTCCTAATGTTATATATCCTCGGTTTGGTTGAGAATCATAAATCCCATGTGGGAGCACTTTCCCGTGACCTAAACTCCAAAAATCACGATCGAAAGTAGTGACAGGTTCTTTTGTATAGAGAGTTCCCGGACGATACAAATTACCTAAAACTTATTTTTTTTGGTATCAAAACTAATAATAGGATTGTTGGCTTCTTTATACTCTGTATCAAGTCTTGCAATATTTTTAAATTGAGCGTCCCTATTTTTGTTGCTTCCTATTGTTTGCTTTTTTTGGGCTTTCAGTTTCACATATCCATGCTTTTTTAAAAATTTTGCAACGGATGGGAGACTAATGGTAAAACCTGCTGCTCGTAGTCCAGAAGCTATTTCTTTATGCGTCAAATTAGTCCATGTGATTAACTCATTCATTGGGTCTCCAGCCCTGTGGTTTTTTAAAACTTCTAAAAAGGCTGCGTCAATGCCAATTTGAGTAGACAGAATACTTTTTCTTCCCCCGACTTTCTTTCTTATCCTGGAATTATTTAGTGTCTCTGAGTCCATTTTTTCTAAATCTTCCAATCCCTTGATGATGGTATTTCGGCGGCAGCCCAAAAGTTGCGTTACATAGCTAATTCCACCCCATCCTAATTTTTGAGCTTCTATAGCTGCATACCTTCTTTTATCCTTTTCTGATAAGTATTTATAAAATTTTTTCATTTCTGACTGAATTGAATTAGGATAAAACATGGATTTAAACGCCACTTAGAGTAGTTGAGGAGAAAAATCAGTTGTGAGCCGATCTCTGCAGGAACTAAAATTGCAATAAGCGCACTTTTTTCAGGATAACCGATAACTCATCAACTTATTTATTTTTCATTCCTTACTTGCTTCATAACATGAAATCTATCCGCAACAACTTCTGGCGGCATTAAAGCTTCTGAGACATTTTTATAGGGCTTCCACATATCTATACGACTTCTTCTATTTGTTCTAAAACCTCTTCTCCCCAGGCTTCTAGGTATTTTTTGAACTCCACTTGAGTTCGGTTAGCGAGCATTCCTACTATAATTTTTTTATCGATATCTACCTGGAGTTTAGACTAAGCACAAATTTACAAGGGCGTTAGCTGAGCATAAATTATGGTGAATTTAGAGAGAGATGCCCAGGTTAACTGATGGATTTTGGTGATTTTTGAAACCGACATTTACCCTTTTTGACCACAGGATAGCGACATCTTGGAGTGCGAGGTTTTCCTGTTTGCCATCCGTCTGAATTTCCTCGCCGTTTGGGAGCAACAGCCGGAGTTCCAATCTTGATTAAAAGTGGAAGCATTGATTGTACAACCCTTCCAGGCGTCAATTGAGGCAGAGACTTTTGCCAGGGCAAATGATTTTCCCTGACTAGCTCTTTAGCTAACCATAATTGCCAGGTTAGTAAAGGCATCAAATCACTCCATCGTTCGCATTGTTCTGGTGTGCTGAGCTTCGGCACAGTCCAATGTAAGGTTTGTTTAGCTAACCGATACCAATGTTCTAGGGCGAAGCGACGCAGATACAGTTGCCAAGTTTCATTAAGAGATGGCATTTGGATACCAACCCACACTAACCACAAAGGTTGACTATTTAACCGACCCGTTACAGTTTCTAAACGTTCGACTAAAATCAGAGTCATTGGATGTTTGGGACTACCTCGAAAATGCAAGTCATCCCATTTTCACGGGCCGGATTTTTCCGAGTTTCGGCTCCACAGATTCGAGGGTTTGCTCTGCTTCCCACCAACTTTGGGAATCATTGAGCCTAAACTGTTGACCGTGAATTTTGGGTCGTCCTCTACCACTATAGGCTGGGCGTGCTGACCATAAGCAACGATTGGAGCGAATACGCATTAGTTGATCGGCAGCGATCGCAGCGGGGGCTTTAACCAGAGAGGCACACCCATACTCGCTGTCAAATAAAGCGATCGGTCTATTCTGAAGATATTGGCACACTCGCTGCTCATTGTTGAGCACCAAAATCGATCGGGTTGTCCCAACTGGTAATACGTTCGTGTGTTAACGGCAGCGCCCAACTCCCGCTAATCGTTGGTATCAGTGCGATCGTACTATATCCCTGACCAATGCCGATAGGTATACCGTGGGGTAAGGCTGTGGGTTGATGTTCATAGGTACGTTCTTTGAGGGTACGTGCATGGGGTCTTAACCATGCCGTATGATCGATCGCTAATACTGGACGTTCTACATCTGACATATGCTGGATGTATAGTTGCATCCATTGTTCTCGGTCTGGTCTACAGTCTTGTAGTGCTTCATAGACACTCGACCACTGACGCCGAAATAAGGGATTGAGAGCTAAATCTCCTAAACACGAGATGTGGCGAGTTGTCATCACCGCATCTGCTAGTTCAAAGGTGGCATCTTTAGCTTGACCTAGACATTGATAAGCAAGTTGACGAAATTTCTGTAATTGTTCACACTTCATTGCAGGCAGATTTGAGAGTTTTTAGCTGAATTCTCAATTTTCTGCCCTAATGCTGTCTGTCGTTACAATCGCAGACAGTTTTTTTTGAGAGAGCACTGGCAACCTCCAAGAGAACGTCAACGGTACCTGACACCGATCTTATGGTTGAGCCTCCTAGCTGATCGCCAGCGACCGTTGCCCTTCTTGTATAGACGTTCGCCACTCTCGCAGTGATCGCACTTTTTGATGTACCTAGTCTAAACTCCAATATCTACTAAAACTACACAATAGTTTTTCTGTCATTTAACGAGAGCAATTTCATCAATTCCTAGTCTTTTTAATCCAGATGGTTTTTGTCCGCTTAATTCCTTGACCCATTCTTTTAACATGGTTTCTATTTCTTCTTCGCTGACTCCATTCCTTTGAGCCACATTTTTCAGATCGCTTTTTAATAATTGTGACAGATTTTTTTTTTACCTCTCTGTATAAGTTCTAGTTTTTTAACAAATTCTAAGTCTTCACTAAACTTTTTTGGACAAGCTTCACACCTCATTTGACGGCGATTTTCTTGTAAATATACTTTTTGCTCTCCACACGGCAAATTCCTCACTACATAATAATGATTTTGATGGAGTTTATCAGTTTTCTTCCCACAGTCGAAACCAATGGTTTTTTTGTTGTTATTATCTAAGTAAATCGTGATTCCTATATTTTCAATAATCTGATAACTTTTGACGGTTACTCCCTCAATATTAAGGAGTTTGGTCATTAGATGAAGTTGAGGATTGGAAACCATAAGTATAATTTTTTATTTTAATTGATGTAAAACTTAACTTTATTTAATCACAAAAATCCCTGTAAGTCAATATATACTTGCTTTCCCAGGACCTAATTTTTATAGTTTATAGTTAATTTTTAGAAAAGTTATTAACTTTTTTACATACTAGGTTCGGGAGAGGCGCAAAAAATTAAGCTAATGCAAGTGAAAACTGTGTGTCCGACCCTCAAAATAATGCCTGAATTAAAAGAAGATTTTCGACAAATTTTTGAAAAAACAACAAATTGGTTAAAGGCATTATTTAGGGCTTGCTGAATAATGAGCTAAAGGTTTACACAGCAAGCTCGATAGGATAGCGCGATCGAACCGCAAGTGCAAGAGAAACAGCTAAAATAGTACAGAACCCTTGCACCACCGTTGACTCTCGTGTATCGAAAAGTTGACCCCTGCGACACCGCACCAGAAAGTTTTGAATTCCCTCACGGGGGAAAATTAGCCTCAGACAACCGTTGGGTGATGATGGCTCAACTAATACCGTGGTCGGAGTTTGAAGCAGAATACGCTCAAAACTTTGCCCTGTCTCTGGCGCCACCAGCTAAATCATTTTGGATGGCATTAGGGGCATTAATTATCAAAGAAAAACTAGGAACCAGCTCCGCGTGAAACCGTAGAGCAAATCAAGGAAAACCCCTACCTGCAATACTCTAGAGGCCTCTCATCTTACAGCAATGAAATCCCGTTTGACGCATCGCTTTGGGTTCACTTTAGAAAAAGAATAAGTGTTAATCTTGTCAACAAAGTGAACCAACAAATGGTGAAGAAAATCAGAGAACCCACCACAGCTCAATCTGAATCAAAAAAAAAAGAACCAGAAGAACCAGGTGAGAGGTGCAATCAAGGCAAATTATTATTAGATGCAACCTGTGCTAACGCAGATATCACCTATCCAACTGAAATAGGAATTCTCGATCGCACAAGAATGCAAACAGAAAAAATTGTAGATATCCTCTAGGAGTCAATCAAAGACCAATGCCCGAAAAAACCCCGAACCTACCGCAAAAAAGCTCGGAAAGATTACCTAGCCATTGCCAAGCAGCGCCGACCGACGCAGAGCCAAAAAAGAACAGCAATTAAAAAACAACTGCAATACCTCAAAAGAAACCTAGCTCATATTGAGAAATTAATTGAGTTAGGAGCTACTTTGCAGAACTTGAGCAAGCAGCAATATAAGCTGCTACTCGTTTGTCATGAAGTTTACCGCCAACAATCCTGGATTTACCAACACAAAAAAAATAGAATTGACGATATAATTGTAAGTTTAACCCAACCCCCATGTTCGTCTAATAGTTAGAGGAAAAGCAGGAAAAACCACAGAGTTTGGAGCCAAAATTTCAGCGACCAGTTGTGACGGATATGTATTTTTAGAGCGAATTAGTTGGGATAACTTCAATGAATCAGGAGACTTAATAGCCCAAGTAGAAGCATTTAAAGAATTCACAGGACATTACCCAGAATCAGTTCACGTTGACCAAATTTACCGCACTCTATCGAATAGAGCATGGTGTAAAGAAAGAGGAATTAGGATGAGCGGTTTGCCCTTGGGAAGACGACCAGCCCATGTGAGTAAAGCAACAAAAAAGCAAGCTCAAGAAAATGACAAAGCCCGTCAAGCTATTGAAGGAAAATTTGGTCAAGCAAAAAGAAGATTTAATCTCGATAGAGTGATGGCTAAACTCGATAATACATCCAAAACAACGATTGCAATTGCTTTTTTATTCATGAACCTTATGCAGGGTTATTGCGGTTACTGTAACTTTTTTTGGTATCAATTATTATTAATAATAACTGGAAAAAAGGCAAAAATTACTAAAAATTTTGTTCTGGCCTTACAACCAAAACAAAAACTTAAGTTGAGCGTTGGCGAGCAAGAGCGCGATCGAACTTTTTTGAGTTTTTTGAACTTATTCAGCAAGCCCTATTTAAACTTGGACAATGGCCCAAAAAAGCCCAAAAATATTTTCCCAATAGCGGGAAGACTATTATCCGGTGGCTGGATGAAATAATTGCTTACTTTGATAATAGGACGACAAGTGGTGTTGTTGAGGGTATCAACAACAAGCTCAAGTTAATAAAACCTTCTGCCTATGGCTTTAGAAATTTCGAGAATTACAAAAATAGATGCTTGCTTACTTGGCTTTTTAATTGTTACTTTAGCATAGTAAGTAAGAAAGAACCCTCTTTCATTAGTAATTGGAATTTCAATTCTCCTATCTGATAGACCCCAAACGTAGCCTGTCAGGTCACCATGAAGTAGATGACCTTCATCTAAAAACAATACTATTATTTCCCCAGATTCTATGCCCCCCTTGTTTTTAGATTAAATATCGTTAATTTATTCCCGCTTTTTTTTTACAGTTCGTCATCGGATTTGGGATGGATTTTTTGAGTCTTTTTCCAACTAATATTGGGCCGAGCAAAAAGTTCATGCAGGGCTCTGTTTTGATTTATAGCTCACACCAAACTCTTGTTATACATAAGTCACTAAGTAAGTCGGCGCGAAAAAACCTAACTCTGTTAAAATAAGTAAACACAGAGAATACATCTACTAAGGTAATTCAATATATAAGCGCTATATCAAGGGTATTTCTTACTCAAAAGCCAGACAAAACCCTATTAGAACTGAGAGATACAAATGTCCCACAAAAAGTAAAAGAGCGAGCAGAAGTAATTAGATTAAATGCACATGGCTGGTACGTTGAAAAAATAGCGGCTCATTTTAATTGGACTTCACAAACAGTGAGAGAGGTTTTACATAAATGGCAAAAGCTAGGTATGGAAGGGCTTTGGGAATTAGCATGTCGAGGGGGAAAACCTTCGTTGAAAGAAGAAGACATAGAGTTTTTAACAGAATGTCTCAAAAATGAACTACGTACATACAACAGTGTTCAATTAGCTCAGAAATTAGAAAAAGAGCGTTCTATTAAATTAAGTCCCGACCGATTAAGACGAATACTAAAAAAAAGGGTTTATATGGAAACGAGCCAGAAAAAGTCATAAAGGAAAACAAGAAATTGCAGTACGCCAAATCAAACAAGCAGACCTAGATATGTTGGAATGGGCGGCGGCTGCGGGAGAAATCGACTTAAAATATTTGGATGAATCAGGGTTTTGTGCGTGGAGCGAACCTAGTTACACTTATTACAAACTTTCCTTAGCAAAAACGGCTCGAACAAACCAAGAGGCGTGGTCGTAGATTAAGTATTGTAGGGCTTTTTCAACATGAAATCAGCTTTGTTTACGGTTTGGTAATTGGGGGTGTTGATCGAAAAGCTTATATCAAAATCATGGAGTCAGAAGCCCAAGAAGCATCTCAGAGCAAGCGAATTAGAGTAATAGTACAGGATAATGGTCTCATACATCGATGTCATGAAGTCCAACAATTATGGTCGAAGTGGGAAAGCGAGGGTTTATATATCTTATTTTTACCGAAATATTGCTCAGAAATGAATCCCATAGAATTGGAGTGGCAACATCTCAAAAAAGATGAGCTAGCAGGACAAATGTTTGAGGATGAATTAGAGCTGGCTTATGCCGTAATTAATGGGGTAGAAGCTAGAGGAAAAAAAGGAAACTACGCTACAAAACGCTTTAAATTTAGCTCTGAGCTGGTTGCTTAATGTTTTGTTACATACTTGTGAATTTCCCCACGAACTTACTTAACTCCTCTAAGTTCCAATATTGTTTATTCTTTAACCAGTCGACTAATACATCCTTTTGTCGCTCTGTGAAATACCCTTGCGAGCCTTTATATCCTAGTTTTATTCCTTCGATTCCTTGGGTTTTAAAAATATTTTTCCAATAACCAACAAAGAAGTCACTTACACCTAACATTTTGCTAATTTCAGCGTACAGCTTACCTTCAAGCGCCATCCTGACAGCTATTGCTCGTTTTAGTTTTCTTGCATCAATATCGCTTTAAATGAAAGATTCTAATTGGGGTATTTCTTTTTCCATGTCTTTTTGTGGCAGTTGTAAGTTATTCATTTTTTTTGTCATAATCAAGTATTGCATATAATTGTATCATAATCAAGATTATGATTTAGGATTGCTATAGTTCCAAACATTGCTCGAATTCGTCGGGACGAATTCGAGCAAAAACACGACGAAAAGTATCAGGGCTAGGAATACCATTAGGTAGAGGCAGAAATGTTGACAACAATCGTATTTACTCAAACCATAGAGTGCCATATCCTCCCAGCCATTACCGCCAGCAATAACTGCTAAAACGGAGATTGTGAGGATATCAGAAAGTTGATGTAACAGAGTTCTGGTAGAACGATTATCTTGAATTAACGAAAAACAATCATGAAGGCCTTGAGCCAGACTGGTAACATCTGAATCTGAGGAATCAATAGTGGGCTCAGGAGAAGCAATATCTGTGGACATAAGCGAACACCCAAATATACTCAGATCTTGTTTGGCACAAATTATTCTAATATAGCGCTCCTCGCATTAGATGTGAACACCCATCTGGTAAAATATAAAAGACATAACTAACAAAATATTCTCAGAATGGATAGCTAGGTACTCGAACCCAAAAAGCAAGAACTAGAAGATTTTATTCAAGGAAATCCAGATGCGAGAGAAGTCAAACGAGCGTTAGCGGTTAAATGGAGTTTGTCAGGAATACCCTATCGTCAAATTAGAAAACTGTTAAGGGTCTCTTTAGGATTTATTAGTAAGTGGAATAAAATCTTTTCAACCAGGGGAGTAAACGGGCTAAAGATAGCTTACAAAGGGAAGCCTAGCTATTTAAGTCAATCAGACAAAGAAGAAATTATTCTCTGGTTAAGTCACAAGGAGATGTGGGAATTGGCAGAATTAGCTATCCATATAGAGTCAAAATACGACGTAATTTATCAGTCCCTACAAAGTTACTATTCTTTATTTGAATCAGCTCGAGTGACTTGGAAAAAGTCTCAAAAGAAGAATCCCAAAGGAGACCCCAAATTGGTAGAAGATAAAAAAAAAATTAACGAGTATTTAGAAACATGGCAGTCAGATATAAAACAAGGTAAGTTATGTGTGTTCATGTTAGATGAATGTCATTTATTGTGGGGAGATTTATGTGGATATTTTTGGGGGAAAAGCGCTGGGAGAGTAGAAGTATAAATGACTAATCAAAAACAGAGACAAACCTCTTATGGAGCATTAGATTATGGAAATAAAAAATTTTTAGTACAACCCTATGAAAAAGGAGATTCAGCAAATACAATTAGCTTTTTAAAATATTTGAAAAAACAACGCCCCAACTCAAGACTGACAATTATTTGGGAGGGAGCCACCTATCATAAGTCACAAGAATTAAGAAAATATTTAGAATTAGTAAATGACGGAAAATCTCCCGAATAATGGTAAATAAATTGTATCTTGTTTGCCCCGAATGCCCCCGAACAAAATCCAGTAGGAGATATTTGGTTACAAGGAAAGAATCTAAGAGATAAAATTTGCCTATCGCTGTAAATCTTTTACCATAGTAAAGAGGTTATTTATGTTTTTTTTGAATAGTCAAATATTTGGATTTCCCAAACTTTATATGTATGGTTAGTGTTCATAAATCAATTAGGATTGCTATATGAGCAGGTAATTCTGACAATTTGCGGATTAGTCAGGTTGCGAGTGGGAGCCTTAATACTGCCACAATTAAAACCAGAAGACAGTGGGGTCTAAATTGCAGTGCTACCCTATCTAGATTGGGGTTCTAAATTAACTGAAACTAGCTCAAAGCCTGATTAACCCGTGTTAGAAGCCAGAGATTTTTTATAAGAGTTATAATTCGCAAAGCCTTTGCCAGATAAGCTTTGCGAGTTTTGGGAGATGTCTAATACACTCCCAACCCAGAACATCGATCGGCACTTTTACAAATCCTCCTGTCTCGCCCAACCGACGATGCTTACTACCAAGTCACTTACCGAGTGACAGACTACTACCCGCGCTCGGTGGTTGCGAGCTTTAGGTTCAGAAGTCGAAATTCTGCTACCTTGGGACTTGCGACAGAAAATGGCCGTAGAAATCCAAAAAACTCGGAACTTGTACCGATAGTTTTTTGCTCGATAATTATCAAAGCTATTGTGGAAAACTTGCCTATTTCTGTGGAAAACCCCCCTTTTCCTGTGGAAAACTGCCACTAAATTAAGTGCCCTCGCTTTAATTCCCTTGATACCCACATTCCGCACCCCCAACTGGCACATACGCGGATTGAGTGGGCAAAAGTGAATCATCCGAGATAATAGTGAGTAGAAACACCCAAAAATCTGTGCAATAATCGCATCACCCAGTTAGGAATCCCTAAAAATTAACGTGAGGGCATGAATTAAATCTTCTTCACCCATAAAACGTCAAAAATTCGACCATTGACAACTATTAATTCCCAGCATATATCGCCCGCATTATGACAATAATACATCTCTGCTGCCTCTACAATTACTTAAATGTAAGTCTGTTTTGCCAATCAATAATCGGCTTTATTTCACAACAATAAATAATAAGACCTACAGGTTACAGGAAATAAATTTAATATAGCCAACCGTTCGGATGTCAAATTATAAACTTGTTGAAATCCTTGAATGCAAACGGCATGAATCGACTGAAAACTTTGGAGTATCCAGCGTAGAGTAGGTCGATTGGTTCCTTTGCCCAACTAATTTTTTACAGTTTTATTAGTGAGTTGCAAGTTTTGCCGGAGTAACCTTTGACCTAAAGTATAAACCAACAAACAGAAACCCATTACCAAAGTTAAAGCCTCGATTCTTTCCGGCGACTTGAGGAACACACTATCCGTAAAAAATAGAGGGTCTTTCAAAAACCTAAACCCTCTCTCTGCTGCCTGCTGTTCCTTATATTTCACAATCATTTCATCAGGATTTAATTGTGATGCCTCCCGCACATTAGTAGCTAAGATAAATCTGCCACTAGCTTTGGTTATGCGGGCTACCGCACTAGCATCTAATTCTAGTTGTGCTTGAACTTTAAAGATCAAACTAGAGCTAGAGCTATCCTGAGAACTGATAAAATTAGCATCGGATTTTCTGTCGATTGTAGGGTGTTAATTGGGGTTAAATTATGATATTTTAGTTGTTTGGATAAGCGATGATCTGCTGCTCCCGCATCGGTATCACAAGCCTATTCAATATTTGATAACTCTCGCAACTTTTTTTGGTCTTCAATTCCAGCTTTTTTGAGATTTTTTTCTAATTTACGTCGGTCAGAATCACGACGCAAACAGCTCTCTACTACTAACCATCTTTGTGTGACTCCACCATAATTACTTTTGTGTTCTGACCAACTATATCCCGTCACTGAACTTTCATGAAATTCTGATTCATTTAGCTGAGATACCAATTGTTGCACTTGTTTCAGGCTGGGTGGTACACGAGTCAACCATCTTAAATTGGTTAACATGGATAAGTTGGGAGCGGTATATAATGCACTATCCGCTACCATTAAACTGTCGAGATTTAACTGTTGTTTAAATTCCTGAAAAATTGAGGCTAAGACAGAATTATCTGATTCATTTCCCGAAGCTACTCGTAAAAATAGTGGCACATCTCCATCTCCACTACAAATTAGGTCTAAAATGAATTGTTTTCAGTCGGGACGGTGGTCGCGAGAATAGCCGTAGGTGGGCTGAATTGGTATTGGGGATGTTTGATGTTCTAGGGATGAATTATCCAACTGATTGCTATCCATCTCTTTGCAAAAAAAAAATACTGATGGCGACTCTTGCTCGTATTTACCATGTAGATGAAATGAACTTGAGTCTAAGTGAGATGTGTCGGTATTTATCTCGAATTTTTGAGCGGCTGACAGGGCAATGGTTGTGAATATTTCGGTAATTACGGCCATTTATAATTTATCTAATACTCGGCCTAAACGGTCATCATTCAGATGTGATGCTTGAATTCCTGACCCCAGTAAATGTTCTATTGCTTTCCTTTCAAAAAATTTAGAGAATAAGTAGAGTGGGGCAGACACCATCCCTAATCCATTGATAATCATGGCTTTAACTACCAGGCCGGGACTGACTATCTCGCCCGGTTGTTCGCCTACTAATTCATTAATTTTTTGGACGATTCCTATTTCATCAATTAGATCGGCTACCAAGCCCAGATGATCCTTGTTTTCTACTTTCATCTCAGATACTTTCTGCATGGGTTGCTGAATCCTGATTTGAGCGTTTATAGCGATCGCAAGTTTACACTATTTTTGCTGATGATTGGTTACGGGAGATCGTACGCAATTAACGCTTTTTCATCAGGCGAGCGGGTTACGGATACGTAATAAACTTGGTTTTTTACCGATCGCAATTTTAACTGGTATCAGATTTAACTCACGCCCTCACGTCTCTTGTCAGGAATTATTAACTAGGTGATGCCAGCGCGACCGAAATTGTTGAGTATTTTTACTCATTATTGTCTCGGACGATTCACTTTTACCCCCTCAATCCGCGTATGTGCCAGTTGGGGGTGCGGAATGTGGGTTGATAGCATTTAAAAAATTGGAGGAATTGCGATCGCAAAAACCGCCTTCCTCCTTCATCCCTCAACCTGCTGTTTGCTGGAAATACAGTCTAAATCTTTCTTCCTTCACATCGCTCCTCTTCCAGCTTCAGTCTATCCGTTACATCCTTTAAATCCGTTAGACTCATCCGTTACCTAACTTCACGCTTAACTTCTTCCTTCTCTTGAGAATCGTAGCTAATTTGGTCGGAATGGTAAGCGGGCGGCTCAACGTGAATTAAGATGCGTACAGGGCTGAAACGTTCTTCCAAACGGGCTTCTACTTCTTCTGTAATCCGGTGAGCTGTTTCTACATCGACAGCATCGACAATCATGTGCATATCAATAAATACTTGACGCCCTACCACACCGCGGGAGGCGATCGAGTGACAGTTGACAACCCCCGGTACATCGATCGCGATCGCGTGAATAACTTCCGGTGCGATCGCCATTTCATCCACCAACCAAGGCAGATTTTCTGTTAAAACCTTCCAACCGCTTCTAAATACCAAAACAGCCACAGGAAAAGACAAAAACACATCCAGGAATTGCAGTTGAGGTATATTCCAAACCTGCCCTTGCCAAACACCAATCAACCCGCCGATCACCATAATTGTCACCCAAACATCGCTCATCGTGTGCTGAGCGTCAGCCACTAAAATCGCGCTACCGAGACGTTTGCCAACTCTGCGCTCGTAAAAAGTTACAAAAATATTAATTCCCAGTACAATCAGCAAAATCCACAGTTCATTTGGGGATATTTTGACAACTTTACCCCCGTTAATCAGCCTTTCGACAGCACCGCTGAGAATTTCAAAACAGGCAATTCCCAGAAAAGCAGCAATTCCCAGAGCTCCGAGAGCATCAAATTTTTGGTGTCCGTAGGGATGATCGCGATCGGGCTGCGGATTGGCATAATGATTAGTTACCAATCCTAAAATATTATTAGCGCTGTCCGTGACGCTGTGCAAAGCATCTGCCAGCAAACTGAGGGAACCAGTCAGCCATCCCACGGCTGCTTTAATTGCCATCACCAGCAAATTTAGCAATAAGGTAATTATTAAAACCTTGCGCACTTCGGAACGGTTATCAGCCACCATAAACTATCCTCGATCTGCCGTCAATTTTTCTGGTTTCTAGTTTAAAGCTTATCAAGTCAGAAAAGGTTAAAACTCTTGCGGAATCTAGCTTGCAGCTAGATTTATATTCATTAATTTAGGCGAGCTTCTTGAGATTAATTTTAATTAATAGCATTCTCGCAGTCCAAGTGAGCAGGAATGTACTTCTTTTGGGTTACTATATCTTTTATCATTAACAATTGTATGTTAAATTTCATTGCCCATGTCTCTTTCTCCGCTGACACTGAATTTAGTCGAAGGTTCTGTCTCCTTTAGCTTTTCCCCGCAAGCCGCACGGGATTTGCAAAGCGCGATCGCCGCTTTGATGGAAAGCTTGAAAGCTGTAGCCGCCAAAACTGCTGGCGGCAAAGCTTCTCCCCAGAAACCGATGGAATATCGGTATGCAGGAGATGTATTTTTAGAAGTTTTCTGCAACCCGAATATCTGGCCAACTCCTTTTGCTGCGAAAGTGCTGATTACGGTTAGGGACGATCGCGTGCGCGTGACCACCGAAGCCGAACTCAGCCGCCTGCGCGACGATCTCGCTCAGTATATCGAACAAGTCGGTTGAAAGTCTCAACCTGAAACGCTCTTGTTTTAGATTCCCGATTTCTTGAAGAAGAACAGGCTTTCCGGCTTCACAAAGAGTTAATTTTATTGTGGGGAGTAGGGGTTGGGCTTCACACCGGCCCCTGAAAGGCTTATTGAAAGGGGATAACTATCGGCCGGCGAAGCCGACCATTCCCACATTGAACCTGCATAATTCTTAGCATTAAATCCCACATTTGTCAACACACAAGTCAACCATGCAGAGCGAATTCCCCCGGAGCAATAACTCACAATTTGAGTTGACTGCGAAACTCCTTTTTGCTGCAAAATAGCGACTATTTCCCCGCGATCCAGCAGTTTTCCCTGTTTGTCCATTAACTGTTTGTAATAGAGGTGAACCGCACCGGGAATGTGACCGCCGCGCTTTTCTCCGTAAGGCGTTTTACCTGCATATTCTCGCGGCTCTCTGGCGTCAATAACTGCTAAATTAGCATCTCCTAAAATTGCTTTCAATTGATCCCGCTGGATTTCCCAATTCGAGCGGCGAGATATTACAAAATCTCCTGTTGGCGGTGGATTGTTTGCAGCTTTTACTCGATTAATTCCAGCTTTGATTAAAGCCCGATATCCTCCATCGACAAAAACTGCTTTTTCGTGTCCCAAAGTCCGCAACATCCAAACAATTCGCCCGTCTTCGCCCCACCCTTTCACCGAATCGGCAACGACTATGACAGGTTTGTCTTGACAAATGCCCATTGCTTGCAGTTTTTGAGTTAAAACTGTGTTATTTTCGATAATTTTTCCCTTTTGGGGAAAGTCGGAACGCGAAAATTCCTGCCAAGTTACGGGAATAGCTGGTGGGAGATGGCAAAACCACTTTAAAACAGGTTGACGAGCATCTAGCACAGTAGCGCCCCCTGACAGTAATTGCTTAGCTAAATCGGCGCTTACTATCCAATTATCTGCAAAATTATACACTAAATTAGACCTAATTTATTGAGCAATTTTGCCTGTACCCGCAGCGCAGTATAAATCCCGACCGTCATACATTGGATTAGGTGGTTTAATCTTGCCAGGAGCAGCATTTAGACACAAGATTGTTTGGGCTTTGTTTCCTGCTAAAAAGACTCCACCAACCAAACTTTGGAGATTAGCTTGATTCGCTACTGCATAATTAAATACAACTTTGTTTTCCGTATTAATTGAATATTGGTAGTTGGCTGTGTCAGGTTCAATACCGAGACCTAGATTAGAAACAGAACTTGTAAAACCCTTATTCTGTATATAGTAGGCTTGTTGAGCTTTATTCATGGCTGCCACATATTGTTTGGCTGCTGATTCCTGAGCTTTCAAGGTTGGCGGCCATTGAGCCTGAGCCACTGTAGCGAAAAGAACTGGCAGAGTTAGAGTTGTTATAACAACTTTCCTCTGCCGATTGCGACAGCTATAAATCCCGCTTGTACCATTGCTTAAAAGTTGAGTTTCGGTAGGGACACGGCAGTGCCGTGTCCCTAAAGATGTCACGCTTTTTAAAAGCGGTATTATTTGGCGATATAACTGGTGTAAAGAGCGGTCGATCGACATACAATCAAACTAATTGTTTGGCATGAAACTGTTTCAACGCCCCAGGAGCAACCGTGCCGTGTTCTGTAATAATTCCTGAGATTAATTCCGCCGGAGTTACGTCAAAAGCGGGATTGTAAAATTCGACTCCCACAGGACAAATTCGCGTAGTTCCAACTTGATACATTTCAACTGGATCGCGTTCTTCAATG
This sequence comes from Microcoleus sp. AR_TQ3_B6, assembly GCF_036702785.1. Taxonomy (NCBI): domain Bacteria; kingdom Bacillati; phylum Cyanobacteriota; class Cyanophyceae; order Oscillatoriales; family Microcoleaceae; genus Microcoleus; species Microcoleus sp. AR_TQ3_B6. The sequence continues at coordinate 17,707 of NZ_JAUBVJ010000026.1, forward strand.
GGGATTTTGCTGCCGTCGGAAAGTTCAAAATCAATTGTTGACAGAGGCGCGGCGACAAAAAACGGAACGTTGTGAGCTTTGGCAACAATTGCTAAACTGTAAGTGCCAATTTTATTGGCGGCGTCGCCGTTAGCAGCGATTCTGTCTGCACCGACAACTACTGCGTGAATCATGCCGAGTTTCATGCAGTGAGCGGCCATATTGTCCGCTATTAATGTGACGGGAATTCCTTCTTGCACGCATTCCCAAGTGGTGAGTTTTGCACCTTGGAGACGGGGCCGAGTTTCGTCTGCAAAAACTCTTCCGAGTCTTCCTTCTCGCCAAGCAGAACGAAATACACCTAAGGCAGTACCGTAGCCTGCTGTTGCCAACGCACCTGCATTGCAGTGAGTTAGTAAGTTTAGTTTTTCGGGTGTAGCTGGCAGAACTTCTAAACCTTTGTCGCCGATATCTTTACAAGTTTGCAAGTCTTCTGCTTGAATGGTTTTAGCCATTTCTAACAAAGTTTTTTGCACTTGTTCGACAGAACCGCTAGTTCTCTCGGCTGTTTTGAGCATTCGCGATATTGCCCAAAACAAATTAACCGCCGTGGGACGGGTGGAACGCAATAACTCGCCAACTTGTTCTAATTTAGCGAGAAATTCGGTTCGATCGCCCGTTTCGATTTCTCGCGCCCCCAAATACATCCCGTAGGCTGCTGCTACCCCGATCGCCGGAGCACCTCGGACTATCATTGTTTTAATCGCCTCAGCCATATCTTCGCAGCGGCTAATTTCGACTACACCGTATTCTTTCGGCAGTCGGTTTTGGTCAATTAGCAGAACTCGGTCTTCTTGCCAAGTGACGGGGAAAACGGAGGAGTTTTGAGCGGTCATCGATTTCAATTATGTGAGGGACCAGTTTCTATGATGCCACGAAGGCGACTATTCCTCTAGGTTATGAGCGATACGCTGAATTTGCGAAAATCCCAGTCCTGCGGTTTGAGATTTGAGATTTGAGATTGGAGATTGAATATTTGCTGGATACCTACCACTCTCTGGGTTTGGAACTGGCGCAGAGTTGGATTCTTTTTCACAAAACTGTACTTAGTAAAAAACAAAATATTAAGTTGTGTAAATTATTTTGAGATTTTTTGAAAGATTTCCAGAGTCGGGAACAACTTAGCTCTACCTGGGGTCTGGTTTTTTTAAGTTGAGAATAAAAAAGTGCGAGCGAGCAATTTTCCAGCTCCCAGAAATTTACAATAATCACAAAAATAGATAAGTGTAAAGCTTTGTCTGTACAACTTTAACTGAGTTGAAGGCAGGTTTTGTGCTGGTCGTATTTGTGGCTGGAAGTTGGGGCGCTCATCGCACGGTAACAACATTTTTGAAACCTACCTAGGTGCATGGGGAAAGGTAATTATGAAAAACCAACAAATAGTCTTCGTAGATTCAGCAGTTGAAGATTGGCAGAGTCTGGCGGTCGGTGTTAAAGCGGGGATGGAGGTAATTTTAGTCGATCGCGCGCGGGACGGCATCGAACAAATTGCCGAAGCACTGCAGAGCCGCAAAGGTATAGAAAGCGTTCACATTATTTCTCACGGGGAACCGGGAAGTTTGCAGCTAGGGCAAAGTAGCCTGAATTCCGACAATTTAGAAACATATCGCGACTGTTTGAAACGGTGGTTTTCGTCATCTGTCAACTCACTTCAAAATCGATTTGAAATTCTGCTTTACGGTTGCAACGTAGCGGCAGGTAAAACAGGAGAAGCTTTTGTACAAAAGCTGAGCAAGTTAACAAAAGCTAATATTGCTGCTTCTTTCAATATTACGGGCAGCTCTCAAAAAGGCGGAAACTGGGTACTTGAATACGCTACTGGAGCGATTAAAACAGGATTGGCGATCGAGCCGGAGGTAATGGCAAGTTACGCGCATACCTTGGCGACGTTTACTGTTACTAATATCAACGATGCTGGGCCGGGTTCGCTGCGAGATGCGATTAATCAAGCCAATACCGTTGCTGGGGCGGATATTATTAACTTTGCCATTCCTGGTGCAGGCGTTCAGACGATCACGCCCCAGACTTCTTTGCCAGTAATTACCCAGGCCGTAACCATCGACGGTACTTCTCAGGGCATTGCAGCCACCCCACTGATCCAACTCGATGGAACCAATGCGGGGGCTACAAGCACCGCCATATTCATCACTGGCAGTGGTAGCACCATTCGGGGACTGGCAATCAATCGCTTTCGGGGTTCTGGAATCTTCATTGCAGGTAACGCCGCCACTGGTAACGCAGTGCTGGGCAACTACATCGGCACCGATGTCAACGGTACCGCAGACTTGGGCAACGGTGGCAACGGCGTAGTAGTTGACAATGCAGCGGGCAACAGGATCGGCGGGACTGCTGCGGGCGATCGGAATATCATTTCTGGCAACGATGCTTTCGGCGTGTTAATCAATGCCGCAGGTTCCACAGGCAACACTGTGCTCGGCAACATCATCGGCACCAACGCAGCTGGTACTGCTGCGTTACCAAATGCCTTGACGGGCGTGCAAATATCGGGTGGTTCTAACAATATCGTTGGCGGAACCACAGTAGCCGATCGCAACTTGATTTCTGGCAATGGCAGCGCTGGCGTGTTTATCGATGGTGCCACAGCCACAGGCAACACTGTGGTAGGCAACTTCATCGGCACCGACATCAACGGTACCGCAGACTTGGGCAACGTCGGCAACGGCGCGGCTATTCTGAATGCACCCAACAACACCATCGGCGGAAATACCGCAGGCGCGCGCAACATCATTTCCGGCAATAATGCTTTCGGTGTACTAATTCAAAACATCCCTGCTACCAGCAACGCTGCCACAGGCAACAAAGTATTAGGCAACTACATCGGCACCGATGTCAACGGCACCGCAGACTTGGGCAACACCTTGACTGGCGTGCTCGTACAGGATGCAGCAGGCAACACGATCGGCGGGACGGCAGCGGGCGATCGCAACATCATTTCCGGCAATGACGGTTTCGGCGTGCAAATTCTCAACGCCAATGCCACTCTCAACTCGGTACTCGGCAACTACATCGGGACGAACGCCGCAGGCACTGCTGCCTTGCCAAACACTATTGGTGTAGTTGTAGACAAGGCACCCAGCAATACGATCGGCGGTAGTGTCGCAGGCGCTGGCAATATCATTTCCGGCAACAGCAATCCCAGCGCGGGTTTAGGCGTGCAGATTACAGGCGCCTCTGCAACAGGCAACACTTTGCGCGGCAATTTCATCGGCGTCGCAGCCAACGGTACTAGCCCCTTAGGCAATAGCTCGATCGGAGTACAGATTACCGCTGCAGCAAGTAATAATGCGATCGGCGGTACAGCAGCAGGTGAAGGAAATATCATCGCCAACAACGGCAATATCGGCGTAGCTGTTGCATCCGGTACCGGCAACCGCATCCAAAACAACTCGATCTTCGCCAACCTTGGCTTAGGCATCGACCTCGGTGAAAACGGCCCCACCGCCAACGATATGGGCGACGCTGACATCGGTGCAAACAACCTCCAAAACACCCCCGTACTCACCATCGCTACCGCCAGTGGCGGCAGCGTCACCGTGGCGGGAACTTACAACAGCATTGCCAGTACCACATTCACCCTCCAAATTTTCGCCAACAATCCCCCCGGCACCCAAGGCCAAACCTTAATTGCTTCTATCCCGGTAACTACTGACGCCGCCGGCAACGCTACTTTCAATCAAACTTTCCCAGCAGCAGTCACTGCAGGCCAATTAATCACCGCGACAGCAACCGACCCCGCCGGCAACACTTCTGAATTTTCCGCACAGCCTGTTCCTGTTGTCGTACCGCAGAGTACCATCACGGGCATCAAATTCAACGACACTGACGGCAACGGCACTCAAGCAGCCGGAGAACTTGGTGTGGCCGGAGTGACTGTTTTCCTCGACACTAACAATGACGGCATCCTCGGTGCCGGCGAAACTTCCGTAACTACCGGGGCCAACGGCAGCTTTACTTTCCCCAACTTGCCCTCGGGTACTTACAACGTCCGGGAAGTTGTACCGGCCAACACCCAGCCAACTACTCCCAACCCGGTTGCAGTGACGCTGGCAGCAGGTCAAACTACTCCTGCTACAGTTAATTTTGGCAACCGAGCAATACCCGCTGTACTAGGCAGCATTACTGGTATAACATTCAACGACGCTGACGGCAACGGCACTCAAGCAGCCGGAGAATTTGGCGTGTCCGGAGTGACTGTTTTCCTCGACACTAACAACGACGGCATCCTCGGTGCCGGCGAAACTTCCGTAAATACCGGGGCCAACGGCAGCTTTACTTTCCCCAACTTGCCCTCGGGTACTTACAACGTCCGGGAAGTCGTACCGGCCAACACCCAGCCAACCACTCCCAATCCGGTTCCAGTGACTCTGACAGCAGGTCAAACTACTCCTGCTACAGTTAATTTTGGCAATCGCTTCCTGCCGGGCACCATAAGTGGCACTAAATTCAACGACACCAACGGTAACGGCACTCAAGATACCGGAGAAATTGGCATCCCTGGCGTCACGATTTTCCTTGACACTAACAACAACGGCACTCCAGACACCGGAGAAACCCAAGCTACTACCGGCACCGATGGCAGGTACAGCTTCCCCAACCTGCAAACAGGCACTTACAACGTCCGGGAAGTGGTGCCGACAGGTTTTACGGCAACCACCCCTAACCCCCGATCGGTTCCGTTAGATCCAGGTCAAACTTCCACTGCCAATTTCGGCAACCAACAAGTCCCGCCGACTCCGACTCCGACTCCGACTCCGACTCCGCCTACGACTCCGATTCCCGTCGAGCCAGGCACCATCAGCGGTCTTAAATTCAACGACGGCAACGGCAACGGTACTCAGGATGCGAATGAAATCGGTCTTTCGGGATGGCAAATTTTCCTCGACGCTAACGGGAACAACTCTTTAGATGCGGACGAAACTACTGTTACCACTGACGATTCTGGCAATTACAGTTTCAACAACCTCAATCCCGGCACCTACAACGTGCGGGAAGTGCAGCAGACTGGCTGGACGCAAACTACTACTAATCCCGCGCCGATTAATGTCGGTACTGGCGAAAGTGGTAGTGGAATTAATTTCGGCAATTTCCAAAATATTAGCATCTCCGGCCGCAAGTTTAATGACCTCAATAATAATGGGGTTTTGGAGGCTCAAGAACCTCTTTTGCCCAACTGGAAAATCTTCCTTGACGCTAACAGCAATAACTCTTTAGATGCTGGAGAACTTAACACTTCAACTGATAGTTTGGGCAGCTACAGTTTTGCTAATTTAGGGCCGGGAACTTATCAAGTTCGGGAAGTAAATCAACCTGGTTGGACGCAAACTACTGCAAACCCTGCTGATATTATTGCTGTAAGTGGCACTAATGTTAGCAATATTAACTTTGGCAATTCCTTCGCCCAAGTGCAACCGCCACCGCAAGAAGGACAAGATGCTGACTGTATTTGTGAACAAATAGTTTTGCCCAGCATTGGCAGTGTTCGCGGCCCGAGCTCTGTCACTAATACTCGCAACGGTACTAACGGCAACGACACTATTCTCGGCACTAATAACGGTGAGCAAATAAATGGTTTTGACGGCTCCGATGTGTTGGCCGGATTGCGGGGCAATGATAATATTTACGGGGGACTTAACAGTGCTTTACCGGTTGGCCCAGATATAGACCGCGACTTGCTGTTTGGCAATGAGGGTAATGATTACCTCAACGGGGTTGCTGGAAATGATGTAATCTTTGCGGGCAAGAACGAAGATGTTGTTTACGGCGGGAAAGATGACGACATTATTGTCGGCAACCAACAGAGCGATACTTTAATTGGCGACCAGGGTAACGATACTATCTACGGGGGAAATATTAGGCTCTTCGACCAGGATTTAACTGGGAACGATTTGCTGTTTGGTTTGGCGGGCGATGACTTACTCATCGGGGAGGAAAATCAAGATACGATCGCAGGCGGTGACGGTGATGATACAGTGCGGGCCGGCAAGGACGATGACTTAGTTTTCGGCGAATTGGGCAGCAACTTGCTATTTGGCGATGAAGGGAGTGATACTATCTGTGGCGGCGAGGGGTCCGATACTGTGTACGGGGATATTGGTAGCCCCCTCCCCATTGGTTCTACTGGCGGAAAAGACCAAATATGCGGCGGTTTGGGCAACGATTTGTTGTTTGGCAATGAAGGTCCCGATACCCTTAACGGCGAGACTGGGAACGATACTCTTTACGGCGGCAAGGATGAGGATAGTTTGCTCGGCGGTGCTGGGGATGATTGGCTGTTTGGAGATGGGGGGAATGATACTCTAATTGGAGGTACCGGGAACGATCGATTTATGTTGGGTATTGACCTCGGCAGCGAGACTATTTTAGACTTTCAAGACGGTCTCGATTCGATCGGCTTAATGGGTGGTCTGAATTTCTCGCAACTGAGCATTGTGGCGGAGAATAATTCTACTCTGATCCGAGTTACAGGTTCCGGTCAACTTTTGGCAACTCTCAGCAATGTGCCTGCAAGCGTGATTGCTGCAACAGATTTTGCTCTCCTGTAGTGCGAGCGAACTAATTAATTAGGTTAAAATGTTGTAGGGACGATTGATTAATTGTCCCTACAATTTTAGCATGGTATTTATATCAAGTCTGAGCGAGCGCCATACCTGGGAGTCGGGAGGGTTTACGAATATTTGCACGGGGAATTCGAGTTTTGGGTAAACTCGTCCTTAAATGATTTGGATGCTTTGGGAACTATCGGCCTATATTGCGCTTCATGCGATCGAGTTCTTCGTCTGCTTCCCAGCGTTGAAACTTTTCTTCTAAAGGGTCTGCCGCATTAAAACTGTTATAAGTTGAACTCTGATTCCAACCCTTTGTATCCCAATTCTGCTCTGTTTTAGTGGTAGTGCGAGTTGCAGCTTCTGCTGCTTTTGCTCGGACTTCTTTGCGGCGCAATTGAATTTGGCGGTACAGTTCTTTTGCTTTTTCAATCCGTTCTTTGCAGCCCTGCATTTGCCCCCAGCGCTGATTTCCCTGACGCAGCAGAGCTGCTTGCCGCTCTTGGGCTGCTTGAGCTAAATCGAGCCTTTGAGCTGCTTTGGCTTTGTTGATCCGATCGTTCCACCGCTGAATTTCTTGGGCAGCAGAGAGAATTTCTGCTTGGAGTTTTTTCTCTTGTTTCTGGATATCGAGAATCAGCCGCAGAGTGTCTTCTTCTTGTTCCTTCAGTTGTTCTTCTATTGCCTGCAATTCCAGATGGGGATTGCTGCGCAAAAACTCTTCTAATCTGGTTTCTAGAAAGCGGCTGAAATCATCAAATAAGCCCATTTTTTATAAGTCCTCAGTCATTAGTCATTGGTCATTGGTCATTGGTCATTAGTCATTGGTCATTAGTCATTGGTCATTAGTTGTCGATTATTATAACTGTCTTCAAAGCTCGTGAGGTACAGCCTTGTAATTGCCAATCACCAATTACCCACTACGTAACTAATGACTAATGACTGATAACTAATGACTAATGACTGATGACTGATGACTGAATTAGAACTTTTGTCCTACAAAAACCGATCGCACATCTCCTCCCTTGCGGATAACTGCTTCTTGATTTTTGATTTCTGCCAGGGTCCAACCGCTAGCGCCAATGCTTTCGCCGACATAAATTCTGCGGGCTACCCCGTCTACTTCAAACAAAGCGGCCGATCGGTCGCCCAACTCCAAAATCCCCACCAGCGTGTGGGCGGAAGTCGGGGCGCTGCTGGCGGCCGGTGCGGATTGCTCGGGCGCGGGCGCGGATTGCTGGGCGGAGGGGGCTGGTGCTGGTTCGGTTTCGCGAGCCAAAATCTTCGGCTGGGGAGAGTCCGAGGGGTTCGGGGAAGCGGCGAGGGGAGTTCGAGTGCCGGCGGCGGCGATCGCACGACCGGAGGCTGGGGCTGTCGGCGAGGGCGAAACTGCCGCGGTTTGAGGAGCAGCCCCAGCAGCCGGAGCACCAGCTACCGGAGCAGCCGGAGCCACAGTCACCTGAGCGGGGGGAGGGAGGACTACGACTTGGGGTGCAGGTGCTCCCGGCTGCGCGCCGGCTTGTTCTAGGGCATCAGCGATGCGGTTGACTGCTGTCGAAAGACCTGCGGTTGCCGGCGGCGCGCCGGAAATTGAAATGCTCGGCAACGTCCCAGGGGGGGCAACTCCGGGAACTCCTGCAAGTTGCGGGTTGGGCTGGGGTGGTTTTTTTTGTTCGATCGCTTCTAGCGAGCGCTGCACGTATTCGACAAACTGGGTGTCTGGTGCTGTGGGGGCGCTTGCTGCGGGTGTCTCTGGTGCGGGGGCGGCGGGCAAGCGCAGCAGTCCGGACCTGCTTGCGAGCCACAAACCCATGACTAGCAGCAGGGACCCACAGGCTGCTCCCAGCAGGATTCGGTCGAATGATTGTTTGGACTGCTGTTTTTTGGTTGTTTCTAGGGCGACTTGGCGGGCGATCGCTTCTACGTCTTTTTCGCCTCGCTGTGGCTCGGGTGCCAGGGGTGACAAAACTATTTTAGGTACCGAGATCGACTTGAGCGCCACGAATTCTGGCGCCACGGGTTCGGCTGGCTGTGGGCCACTGCCCTCGAATGCTCGATCGACTCCTTCAAACAGTTCGTCCATCAACCGATCGGCGTAAGACTCTACGGCGACTGCTTCGGCTGGCACTGTTTCCACCGTCGCCTTCACGGCGATCGGATCTGACGCTGATTCCAAAGACATCTGTTTGGCGATTACTTTTTGAGGCATAGTTTTCTGTTTGCTCCCGCTCCTCGACAACCCTGAGCTTCTCAACTTCAGACTTCTACAGGATACTTGTGATGTTGACCAATTCTTGGCTCAGAACAGGTCAATTGTATCTCACCTATCACCATATTTTTAGTCCTCGGCCAACTTACTGTGCCCGATCGACTTTTGTTTTACCTGTTTTGGGTCTTTTCGCCCCTGTTTTCGGCTGCCAGTCTTATTTGCTTACCTTGACTTTTACTGCACATTCTACTGCTTTTGTCAACCCCACCGTCCGGGGCTTTGCAGTTTTGGACACACAGCTTTACTTTCGGTCAATCGATTTTAGATTTTAGATTTGAGATTTTAGATTTTAGAATTGAAGAAAGCGACCCCACGAATGAATCCGGGGGCTTGTACCCTAGCTGCTTTCGGTCAATCGATTTTAGATTTTAGATTTTAGATTTTAGAATTGAATAAAGCGATCCCACTGATAACTCGGGGCGCAAGTGATGAGGATTCAGAGCTTTTTTCTCGCTCCATAAATGAATCCGGGGGCTTGTACCCTGGTTGCTTTCGGTCAGTGTGCTTGAGAGTAATAACAGGTTGCAGATTTTCTCATAACTCATGGCTGCAACCAGGGTAACAACCGCTGTAATTCCCCACAAGCTGCCTGAAGCGATCGCGGCGCATCTTCTGGTAAGCTCTGAGAATAACAGCGATCGGCTAAATCCTCAACAGCGGTTTTGCAAGCAGCTTCATTTTTCTCAAATTTTGCATAAGCATCCTCTTCATTCACAGTTTCTCCCTGCAAGTAGTGTATCCAAGTCTCAATATTGCGCTTGGGAACGAAAATCGCGATCGCTTCATTCGAGCCCCTCTTTTCCTGAGCATCTTCATCAAGGACCCTAGCTAACTCATTAAGTCTTGCTTCCAGCGTACCCGTATCTGCATCAATTAACACAACTAATCCAATCGACACCTGGTTTCTCTTCTGGCGATAAGCTTTCACTTCCTCCGGATAGTGAGTGCGTACATACTGTTCTCCTGCTTGGCTACCTTCCGGACAAATATTAGCTCGAAATCGACCTGTAAAACCTCGCTTTTTTAGGAAAGAACGCGCAAAAACCTCCTGCTGTCTGTCCTCGCAGAGAATGACAATCTGAACTCTACGCTGGCTCATTCAACCATCCCCGTGCAATCAGTTCAGAAACTGGCAATCCAGAATTGTCAGCTACTTTATCGCTAATTCGTTTGACTCGAACAGCAGCATTGCTTTGACGCTCAAACCAATAGCCAATCGGTGAAGCTAAAAGATAGTTAATTAACTCAGGATGGTGAGAAATTAGTAATGCTTGAAGTTTTCCCTCGCTACAAAGGTCATAAAGCTCAATCAGCCAGGGTTGAATTTCTGGTAATGCTAAAAAGTTTTGCGGTTCATCAATCCACAAGGTATAGTCTTCAGATTTTGTACCGTAAATCAGCGCGTATAAAGCAACTAATGTTTTTTGTCCGTCCGACAATTCTCTGAGACGATATTCAATAGGCTGGCTGTTATCTGTTTCTCCGGAAAACCGCAGCTTTAACACCGAATTATCTTCGCTTACTCGCTCAAACTTAAAACTTTTGAATCCCTCCAAAACATCTTTTAAAATATTTCCAATCTCAGCAACTTTACCTTGGTCTCCAGATAAGTAGCGATACCAAGAAACAAAATTTTCCATCTTAGGAGTCAAACGCATTTGTTCTTTGCTGCTTTCATCAACCATCAAGCTGGGAACAACTTGCACGATGATAAATCGCGCCATCCGTTCTTTAAACCAAGTTAACTTCGTGTTGTCGTTTTTTGGAATTAATGAAGGTAGCACAGATTGCGACCAGTCAAACGGGTATTTCGGGCCCTCTGAATTATCATCTCGATAGAGTTGAACTTCGCCCCAGTCAAATTTTAGTAAATGCTGATTATCAAAGAGCAGAATCTCCTTCCTAATACAACATTTATCTCCATAGTAATGGATTTGTAATTCATATGTGTAGGAGCCACCATTACCGAGAATTTCTAGCTCGAACTTCTGAATTTGTAAGTTTTGCCAGCGGGTGAAGTCCGCTGGTTTGAAAATTCCTTCTACCTTACTGTCGCCGCTGACAAATGCTTGAATTTTCTGCAAGACTTCAAAAACTGTTGATTTACCCGAGCCGTTAGAGCCCAGAAATAGATTAATTGCATCAAAATCTAGTTCAAAGTTTACCAGACAGCGAAAATTGTCAATATATATTCGTTTCAGCATGGGATTTTTTCACTGATAATTCCTCTATAGCAATTCTAAATCATTTGTGAATTTCTTACTCCCTCCCCAAGGCATCGGGGAGGGTTGGGGTGGGGTAAAAAATTTACGACTCCTGCAAGGATTCCTCTAGCTCCTGTCATTATTAACAGGAGCTAAACACAACACTCGGACAACCCAAATTAACCGACTCGTTCGGCCAATTCCAACCAGCGCTCAGTCGCCCGATCGATCTCCTGCGTCAACTGACCCAAACGCTCCGATAACTTCTTCATCTCTGCAAACCCGCTCGGAGCATTGTTGTACAAAATCTTCTCAATCTCTTCTTTCTCAGCTTCCATCTGCGGAATTTTAGTCTCTAACTGCTCGTATTCCCGCTTCTCATTGAAGGAAACTTTGGTAGATTTTGAGTTAGCAGCTTGAGGTTTTGAAGTGTTAGATTCAGGGGTGCGTGTAACTTTTTCTTTTTCTTTTTGCCCTTTGATTTCCTTGGCTTCTTCGGCTTTCTTGTAGTCTAAATACACGGAATAATTGCCGGGATACAAGCGCAAATTGCCGCCCGGTTCCAAGGCGAAAACCATGTCGATCGTGCGATCGAGAAAATAGCGATCGTGGGACACCACAATCACGCAGCCGTTAAAATCTTCGAGATAATCCTCCAAAACCGCCAAAGTCTGCACGTCCAGGTCGTTTGTCGGTTCGTCCAAAATCAGCACGTTCGGCGCGCTCATCAGCACTTTCAACAGAAATAACCGGCGCTTTTCCCCGCCCGAAAGTTTGCTAATCGGTGAATACTGTTGGTTGGGTGGAAACAGAAACTTTTCCAACATTTGAGAAGCGGTAATGATTTCCCCGTCCGCCGTTTGCACCAATTCCGCTACACTTTTCAAGTATTCAATAACTCGCTGGTCTTCGTTCGGCGTCAAATCCTCTGAATGCTGGTCAAAATAACCGATATGAATGGTTGTCCCAATTTCGACAGTACCCGAATCCGGCTGAATGCGTCCGGTGATGATATCCATCAGCGTCGATTTTCCCGCACCGTTGCTACCAATAATTCCTATCCGGTCTTCGGGTGTGAAATTGTAGGTAAAATCTTTAATTAAAGTGCGATCGCCGTAAGCTTTACAGATATTCAGTAACTCAATCACCTTCTTACCAATCCGGCGGCCGGCTGTGGCAATTTCGACTTTGCCGTTGGCTGTTTTGAACTCCTGGGCTCGCATATCTTTAATGCGATCGATCCGAGCTTTTTGCTTGGTACTCCGCGCTTTCGGCCCGCGTTTGAGCCATTCCAATTCGCGCCGCAATACACCCGCGTGTTTGCGAACACTGCTGGCGGCGGATTCTTCAGCTAGGGCTTTTTTCTCCAAGTAATAAGCGTAATTGCCAGCATAATTGTAAAGGTCGCCGCGATCGATCTCCAGGATGCGATTGGTAACGCGATCGAGAAAATAGCGATCGTGGGTAATCAGCAGCAAAGCACCGCGATAGCCGTTCAAATAGTTCTGCAACCACTCCACAGACAGCGCATCCAAGTGGTTTGTCGGTTCATCCATCAGCAGCACATCGGGCTCGGACAACAAAGCGGTTGCTAAGGCAATTCGCTTGCGGTAGCCGCCGGACAAATCGCCAATTTTCGCATGAAAATCCTCAATCCCCAGCTTGGTCAAAATCAATTTCGCCTTGGTTTCCAAATCCCACGCGCCTACCTCGTCTATGCGCGCAGACACGGCAGACAGACGCGCCATCAACTTGTCTGTATCGCCTTTGCCGTGGGACAGTTGATCGGAAATTTCCTCGTATTCGCGTACTAAAGCCATTTGTTCGCCACTGTCGGCAAATACTTGCTCTAAGACAGTGTGATTTTCGTCTAAATCCGGCTGTTGGGGGAGATAAACAATTTTAGAGCCTGGATTGACCCAGCGATCGCCAGAGTCGATCGACTCCATACCCGCAATCATTTTCAGCAGGGTTGATTTCCCGGAACCGTTGGTGCCGATGAGTCCGACTTTATCGCCTTCATCGAGGCTGAAGCTGGCATCTGTCAAGAGTTCCTTGATGCCGAAGTCTTTTTTGATCGATCGTAGAGTAAAAATAGTCATCTGTATAGAAAGTCATTTACCTGACTTAGTTTAACGCAAGTGCGATCGAGTCCGGTTGCATGGATAGGGTCTGTCGTTCCGATGAAACTTCTTCAAGACAAGGGCGAACTCGATTTTTCGGACTATCTAAATCTTGATAAATGTTAAGAATATGAGAGCCTGATGGCGAGTAAGAGGGAGTGGAGTTAGACCTAGAGAATTTGTCTGGGGTAGTTGACACTTAGACATATTATCCTACCGCATTTGTGGTATAATACACTTAATCTAATTTGGGATTTGTTTTGGGATATAAATCCCTATTTACCAAAAATCTAATTGCAGCTATGACAGTCAGCAGAAAACCACAATTTAGGATTACTGAGAAGTTTCATAAAAGAGACAGTATTTGTAATATCTGTCAGCAGGAAAAAGTTTTGTCAATCGATCATGTACCACCTCAAGCTTGTCCCCCAGCTAAAAGTAGGATGACTTCTAAACTTTTGTATCAAATGATTGGTGATAAGTCTTTTCGTCCTCGACAAGATCAAAATGGCGTGACGTTTAAAACGATATGCTCTGATTGCAACAATTTGCTAGGGTCAAGATACGATCCGGCTTTAGTAGATATTTCCCAAAGAATTGATAGTTTTGTTGAAAGCAATTTAAGTTTTCCAGATTCCTTTGAGATCGAGTGCCAACCCAATGCAGTGATGCGTTCGGTGCTGGGACATCTTCTTGCAGCTAAAACTGAGACGGATGAAGTACGTATAGATGAGCTAATTCGACCTTGCGTAATAGATCCTTCGATGCCAATTCATGATGACATTCATATTCTCTACTGGCTTCACCCTTACGAAAACACGGTGATTTTGAGAGATTTTGGTATGCCAGCGGTAAGAGGTAGATTGGGGGCTGCTGGGTTCTTTAATCTGCTCAAGTTTTATCCGCTTGCCTTTCTAGTTACACATCAACTTCCTAGCTATGAGGGCTTGTCTAGTCTGCACCAATTTAATAAGCTTGCACCAAGTGAAAAGACAAATGTTCAAATCAACCTGCGTTCTATTAAACAGTCCAGGTTCCCTGAAGAATGTTCAGGCAATAACTTCCTTGCGATTGGAAGAACTGAAAGAGATTCTGTCTATTCAGTTCCCAAGGCAAAAAAAGTTAAGCGAATCCGCATTTAAATTGCATGGTAAAATAAATTTTCACTCTTGTGGGGTGGGCAGGAGATCCCGCCCGCAACATACAATTTAAATGCACAACAGCTTAAGGTTCGGTAAACAGGAACAACGTTATTTGTAAAAATCAAGAATTATGAATGGAAGATCCAAACATCTCAAAAGATGTAAAGTAAGGAGGCTGAATGAAAACCGCGATCGCCCTGCCAATTGACCAAATCACCAAATTCTGCCAACAGTGGCAAATCATCGAACTCTCCCTCTTTGGTTCGATCCTTCGTGACGACTTTCATGCAGACAGCGACATCGATATCCTAGTTGCTTTTGCCCCCACAGCCAACTGGGGTCTACTCGATCACGCCCAAATGCAGGAAGAACTCGAAGCACTGCTAAGTAGACCAGTCGATCTAATCAGTAAACGAGCCATCGAGCGCAGTTCCAACTGGATTCGCCGTCAAGAAATTCTCTCTACCGCTCAAACTATCTATGTCAAATAGCCGCGATCGCGCTTCCTTGCTAGACATTGCCAGGGCTGCTCAAAAAGTCCTGCAATATAAAGGTAACATCGACAAAATAGCGTTTCTGGTCGATGATAAAACGCAGTCTGCGATCGTGTTTCAACTTCTGATTATCGGTGAAGCGGTGAAACGCCTTTCTCCAGAACTGCGATCGCAACATTCGGACATTCCTTGGTCACTCATTGCCAGAATGCGCGACAACTTGATTCATCGATATGATGACATCGACCTTGATGAAGTCTGGAAAACCTCAAATGAAGATATTCCAACACTGCTGATTGCCTTGGAACCTCTACTGCTAGAAGAATAAACGCTATACTGCGTACTTTACAAAAGCCAGGTTGTTCAATTCGCTCTATAAGCTTTCGGTGTTATGCCCGTAAATAAATAGCCGAAACTCTGTGCTGCGAATCGTTGCGGCTGTTGAATCTCATCAATACGGCAATGTCCGCAATCGAATCTGTCTGGGCTCGATTGCGCCTAAATAGCAATCACTCTTGTGTTAGCGTCTGAATCAGATTCAGGTTTTGCGATCGCCCGAATCTCCACATCACTACCAAGCGCGTTTAAGAACCGGAACAGGCGATCGATTGAAAACTCAGATAGTTTCCCACGCAGCAAATCAGTGATTTTAGGACGATCGATTCCCAGGCGTTTTGCTGCTTCGATCTATCGATATCCTAGTTGCTTTTGCCCCCACAGCCAACTGTGGTCTACTCGATCGCGCCCAAATCCAGGAAGAACTCGAAGGACTGCTAAGTAGACGAGTCGATATAATCAGTAAACGGGCGAACGATCGCAGTTCCAACCCGATTCGCCCTCCTGAAATTCTCTCTACCGCTCAAACTATCGGTATTCAAATAACCGCGATCGCCTTCCAATGTACTAGAATTCAAATACCAACCTGTGTTGGAGTATTTTTGTATGTCCTTGCAAGAGCTTAAAGAAAAAGCCAGCCAACTATCAGTCAGCGATCGCCTTGCCCTGCTAGGTGCGATCGTTCAATCCCTGCAAAGTACACCAGAAATCGAAAATTGGCAATATTTAATTGCACGTCCTCATGCTTGGCGCAAACAACTTTACATTAAGGGACGTAAATTATTGGCATCGACTATTTGGCGAGACATGACTGCTAATCAGATGTCACCCGAACAAGCTGCCGAAAATTGGGATTTACCTATGTCTGCTATCTATGAGGCGATTCATTACTGTCAAAATCATCAAGAAATTTTAAAATTAGAAGCAGACGAGGAACGCTATCGATTGGAAATAAAAGGAGTCCAAGTTGAGCCTGCGAATGCTGCTTGACGAATATCGACTTTTAACCACTGATCTAACCTATGCTAGAAACCGACGGCAAATTGAGAATCGCTCGCTGCAATACGCACAACGCAGAATTGATGCAGCTAGAACCGGCATCACAGTAATTCCTGTGGTTGTTCACATTGTTCATAACCTTAGCATTCCTGAACAAAACATTTCAGAAGCACAAATTCGCAGTCAGATTGATGTTTTAAATCGCGACTTTCCCAAGCAAAACCCAGATATTGTCTCACTCCCGGCTGCTTTTGAGTCATTGGCAGCAGATGCCGGAATCGAGTTTTTCCTAGCAACCACCGATCCCAATGGGAACCCCACTAATGGCATTACTCGAACAGAGATTGTGTTAGCTAAGCCGGATGTTTGCCAGTCTGGCTTAGTTTGATTATTCTGATGGAAGTCCCTGACACAGGAAAGATAGCTTCAGGCATTGCATCGAAACAAAAATATGGCAACTTTTGTTAAATTACTGGATAAGCCTCTTCAAAAACTAATGGAAAGCAATAGCAATGTTTAGCAAAATCATGGACATCTGGAGATTCATAGCAAAATTGACTCGTTTAATGAATAAACGACGGTTGCGATCCCTATCGTCTTTAATTGGCTTATATATTTTGAGCATCATAATTTCATTACTCCACCCTATGTCTGCTTCTTCACAAGTTGAACATAATGCCAGCATTACTCCACCCACTATGGTTCAGGTAGCCCCCAAGACTTTACCAAGCCAAATTTTTAGACGATGGACACATTCTCGCGAAGAAGATCGGGCAGACATCCTTGTGTATCGTCCCAAGAACTACCCGTTTCCACCCGCGCGCGGTCGGGAAGGACTGGAATTCCGCAAGAACGGAGAATTTATTCGCTACCAGATTAGTCCCACGGATAGAAGCTTAGCAGTTCCTGGTCGATGGAGTATTCAGAACCAAAATAAGGTAAAAGTTCAATTTCTAAATAAATCCGTTTCATCGTATACATTGACTATCCTGGAATGCGATGATCGGATTCTCAAGGTCAGACAAACACCAGGGGGTAAAAGTCAGTGAGTACCCTGATAGAATTATGAGAATGAAATGCAATCCGGAACGGATGAGATAGTGGATATAGGTGTTTAGAAAATGCTATATCTGAGCCTTTCGTCTAACAAACGGATGCACCGGACGGATTGACAGCCTTTGGCTTAGTTGCACGTAGGTAGGAAGATCAGGAAAAAAGCTATGAAAAAGCTCAGAGATGAAATTAACGCGGTGCCTAACGTGGATATTTTAATTGAGTCAACAAGGGGCTTTGAGAAAGATATTGCTAAGTTGAGTGAAGGTGAAAAAGCAGCAGGGATTAAAAAAATTAACGATGGCGCCAGCCTCTTCCCAACTCAAAAAGCTGATGTCTATCGTAAGCTGCGCCGTCTTCGCCTACCGTCAAATATTAATGCTTATGAATCTTCACTGTACACACTAACGCTTTCTCGAACCATAAGGGTAATTTGGACAGTTGACGAAGATCCAATTTTTGGGCGAGTTATTTTTACTCTTTTTCGAGTAGTCAAACACCACGATCTCGATCGAGCATATCAGGGTGTAGCAGAGTCTTTATATCGAGATATGCTTCATCACAATCTAGAAGATGCCAAAATCTTGTAAGCTTATTTATGGCACAGACTATTTACGCTCTGCGATGAATATGGGATTATTTACGAAGCGATAAAGATTTTGCTAAAAGCCTGAGGAGGCTGAATGAAAACCGATCTCGCCCTGCCAATTGAGCAAATCACCAAATTCTGCCAACAGTGGCAAATCATCGAACTCTCCCTCTTTGGTTCGATCCTTCGTGACGACTTTCATGCAGACAGCGACATCGATATCCTAGTTGCTTTTGCCCCCACGGCCAACTGGGGTCTACTCGATCGCGCCCAAATGCAGGAAGAACTCGAAGCAGTGCTAAGCAGACGAGTCGATCTAATCAGTAAACGGGCGATCGAGCGCAGTTCCAACTGGATTCGCCGCCTTTGAAATTCTCTCTACAGCTCAAACTATCTATGTCAAATAACTGCGATCGCGCTTCCTTAATCGATCGCTCTTTTTATTTCAACAACTGCTTCTCCCGTTTTACCCGTTGCGCGATCGGGTATATATAAGAAGTCGTACGGATCGACTGCTTAAACATATCGGCGAAAAGTCCGTTAAGGTTATCTGTTTTCAGCCGAGATTAGGCAAGCAAAATCGTTAGCTTTGTGGGTAAGTGCCAGCGATCGCCGATCGGTATCACACATCACTGCCACCGACCTTATGCTAAGTTATTTTGGGAATTAGGAGCGATCGCCCGCGCCAGCAAAAAAGGAGGACGTACAAAAATGAGTAAAGGCAGGTTAGAAGCATTCAGCGATGGTGTAATCGCCATTCTCATCACCATTATGGTGCTGGAATTGAAAGTGCCCCATGAAGCTGATTTAGCTGCGCTGCGTCCGCTAGTTCCAGTATTTCTGAGCTATGTACTCAGTTTTATTTATCTTGGTATCTACTGGAACAACCACCATCACTTGTTACAAGCGACTCGGCAGGTCAATGGTAATGTGTTGTGGGCTAATTTGCATCTGCTGTTCTGGTTGTCACTCATTCCCTTTGTCACTGGCTGGACAGGCGAGAACCACTTCGCGGCCTGGCCAGTTGCGCTTTATGGTACAGTGCTGTTGTTGGCTGCGATCGCTTACTTCATTCTTACTCGTGTTCTTATTTCTCACCACGGTAAAGATTCCACTCTGGCAATTGCACTTGGGCGAGACTTGAAGGGTAAAGTATCAGTAGTGATTTATGCCGTAGCAATCCTGCTTTCCTTTGTCAACTCATGGTTGGCTTTCATGCTGTATGTTTTAGTTGCAATCATGTGGCTGATCCCCGATCGGCGAATTGAGAAGGTTCTGACTTCGTGAACAATGTTCCACAAAAAGCCATCGCCAGCCAGCTAACACTTCGCTTTAGGAATTAACAAATGACAATTCATCAAAACGGACTTTTTATTGAACCCGGTCAAGGTCGTTCTTACTACTTTGGTCAAGACCTCTATACCTTCAAAGCAATTGGTGAAGAAACAGGGGAAGCCTATGCGCTTTGTGAGGTAATTGTTGCACCTGGTGGCGGCGCGCCCACCCATCGGCACACCCGAGAAAATGAATCATTTTATGTTCAAGACGGAGAGATTGAATTTCAGCTTGACGATCGTACTTTCGTTGCGACGGCTGGAACCTTCCTTCATTCACCGAAAGGCCAGCTTCACCGATTTACGAATACCACCGCTACACCCGCTAAACTTCTGGTTTGGGTGACTCCTGCTGGCTTTGAGAAATTTATTGCCGAAGTTGGAAAGGCCGTGAATGGTGAGATTACCCTGGCAGCATCCTTGAGTCCTGAAGACCTTGACAAAATTCTTACTACTGCTCCCAAGTACGGTATCGAAATCGTACCTCCACCATCCGAGTAGCGATCGTCCGCTATTTTACCGTAAAACAATTGCTGGTAACTTCATAAATACACTCCTGCACGCATCAAGACCTTCATCAGCGAATTTTTTTACCGAATCAGGGGGCTGCACGAACTATTGCCGTAAAAAACCCGGTTTCTGACCAAGAATTTCAAAGGTGGTACCCGCCACGTGATTTATCCGTGGAATCAATCCCTTTTCGAAAATCCTCAAGAAAGAGCATTTATCTCGCGCAAGTCAATCTAAAATCTAAAATCTAAAATCTAAAATCGATTGACCACCAGTGCGTCAGCCCTAAAATAGTTACGATATTTATAAATAAATAAGAATAATTTGCATTAATATAGTAGAGCAATGACTAGAGATGGCTGTGGATGCACCATCGTGTCAATTACCAGATGAAAAAATCTATCATTATAGAACAATGAGCATTTCTCGGCGTATTTTTCTTGCCAGCGGTACAGCAATGGCTGTCGTCGCAGTGGGGGAACTCAGCAAAAAAGCCCCAGTCCTAGCCCAAACGGGCACCCTCAACCTTTATTCAGCACGTCACTACGACACTGATAATCAGTTGTACCAAAGCTTCACCAAAAAAACTGGCATCAAGGTTAATCTTGTTGAAGCGGATGCTGACCAACTAATTGAACGGATCAAAAGTGAAGGTGCAAATAGCCCCGCTGATGTTTTCGTCACCGTTGATGGCGGGCGTTTGTGGCGGGCGAAACAAGCAGGTATCCTACAACCTGTGTCTTCAAAAGTTCTGACATCGGCAATTCCAGCAAGTTTGCGAGATCCTCAAGGTTTCTGGTTTGGCTTATCGCGCAGGGCACGGGTGATTGTTTATAACAAAAGCAAGGTGAACCCTGCCCAATTGTCAACCTATGAAGCGCTGACAGAACCTCGGTGGAAAGGCAAACTTTTAGTGCGATCGTCCACTAATGTCTACAATCAGTCTCTTGTTGGGGCTATGCTAGCGGTTCATGGAGCTCAAAAAACAGAAGCTTGGGCGCGAGGATTGGTGGCTAATTTTGCACGTCCTCCAGAGGGAAATGATACGGCGCAAATCAAGGCTGTTGCTGATGGGGTAGGCGATATTGCCCTTGTTAATACCTATTATGTAGCTCGCTTAATGAAATCGAAAGATCCAAAAGAACAGGCGATCGCGGCGAAAGTAGGTGTATTTTTCCCCAACCAGCGCGATCGCGGTACCCACGTCAATATTAGTGGTGCCGGTGTAGTCAAAACCTCCCGTAACAAAGCAGCGGCGATCAAATTCTTAGAACACCTAGCCACTAAGGAATCTCAACAAATTTTTGCTAGGAGTAATTACGAATACCCTGTGATGTCAGGTGTGGCGATCGATCCTGCAGTTGCCAGTTTTGGTACATTCAAATCTGACCCTCTTAACCCTGATGTGTTTGGGAAAAATAACGCCGAAGCTTTAAAAATTGCCGATCGCGCCGGATGGAAATAGAGACGTTTTGAACAAGAATTCAGGAGTCCGAACTTAAATTTTAGAATAATTCATACTGAATTATTCTGAATTCTGACTCCTGATATCATTTCTCTGTAATCATCAACTGAATCAAGTACCCCTTCTCTAGTCGCCCTTACTAAGGGGGACTAGAGAAGGAGGTTTAATTAGTGTGTAATATCATGTCCGATCGATTGACCATAATATCCCGGCCGGGCGGGTTTTTGAGATTGGAGATTGTTGGCAGATATTGTTGGCTCACGGGCCCCTACCTGAGGTCGGGTAATCGACTGGACATGATATAACTTCACATTAAATTGGTATAACTTCTTTAATTTTTCATTGTACCATCCGGCATTATTGCCCCTTTCAGGTTTGCCCCTTTCAGGTTTGCCCCTGTCAAATCAGCACTATTTAAGTCAGTTTCACTTAAATCCGCATTACTAAGATTGGCATTATTCAGTTTTGCCCCTCGCAAAAAAGCCCCCTTGAGATTTGCATTACTCAAATCAGCATTTGTGAGATCGGCGGCAGATAAACCTGCTTTTTCCAGAGAAGCACCTTTTAAATTTGCACCTTTGAGATTGACGCTATCGAGTAAGGCTTCATTAAGTTTGACATTTTCTAACACAGAACCTTCCAACTTAGCACCATTGAGATTAGCGCTGGTTAAATCCATGTCACTTAACTTGGTATTAGTCAGATCGCATTCTGGACATTGCTTAGTTTTTTGTAATGTTTCGAGGGGACTAGCCGCCTGTTTTTGGCATCCAAAGGTGACAAAAATAGTAAGTAGTAAGAAAGAAATTGTGCCCGTAGTGCGGGTAAACATTGCTAAGTTTTTATTAATCATCTAGATTTATGAAGGAAAAAGGAAGAGGGAAGAAGGGTTGATACATTCTCCTGAAACCCGCCAGGGAATAAATTCCCTGTCTAATAGCTAAAGTCGGTTGAAACCGACTGAAATCCTAGCTGTATAGTCGTCTTCAGACGACTTTCGCTATGAGACAGGGGTTTCAACCCCTGTCGGACTATAGCTTTAAAAGAATCAATCAGCTCTGCAAGCAGGAAAGAGCTTTGGGGGTTATAGTATTGAAACCTGGCGCGATCGCGCAATTTTCCAACTTAATAAAATAACTGGTAACATCCCCACTAAAACAATTGCGAGTGCTGGGCCAGAAGCTTCAGCCAATCGCTCATCTGAGGCAAGTTGATAAGTTCGCACAGCCAAGGTATCAAAGTTAAAAGGTCTAATAATTATAGTAGCTGGTAACTCTTTCATCACATCAACAAATACTAACATCATAGCAGTTAATAAACCTCCGGTCATCATTGGTGTATGAACTGTAACTAAAGTTTGCATCGGACTATAACCCAAACTTCTCGCCGCATCATCTAAATTAGGCTTAATTTTGCTCAAACTGGACTCCACGGCATTTAAAGAAACAGCTAGGAAGCGAACTATATAAGCAAATACCAAAGCTGCGATCGTACCGCTTAACAACAAGCCCGTAGAAATTCCCAACTTTTCACGCATCCAACTATCCAATAGATTGTCAAATTTTCCAATGGGAACCATAATCCCCACTGCAATGACAGAACCAGGTACAGCATAGCCCATTGCCGCAACTCTAGTTCCTAACTGCACTCCTAAATTAGGATATAACCGTAAGCCATAAGCCATGATCGAGGCAATAACTACGGCTAAAATTGCAGTCAGTGTTGCCAAAATTAAACTGTGACGGGCAAATATCCAAAAGCGTTCATCTAAGGTTTGTTGCCAATTCGCTAATGTCAACTTGAATAAAAGACCTGCTGGCAATAAAAAGCCCAAAAATAGCGGCAGGAAACAAGCCATTACCGCTAAAATCTCCCGAATTCCTTTAAGCTGATAAGTTTGCAGTTGGCGATAGCGACTGCTAGCTTGATAATATTTAGTGCGACTGCGCGACCAGCGTTCTACTAAAATTAAACCCAGAACAAATAATAATAGCATGGCAGCTAATTGATTTGCTGCAATTCGTTCCCCCATGCCAAACCAAGTCCGATAAATACCTGTGGTGAATGTATCAACTCCAAAATACTGAACAGTGCCATAATCGTTGAGAGTTTCCATCAAAGCCAGTGCTAAACCTGCAACAATTGCGGGTCTTGCCATTGGTAAGGCAACTGTAATAAAACTTTGCCAAGGACTACAGCCCAGTATTCTACTAGCTTCTAGGGTACAAGTGGATTGCTCCAAAAATGCAACTCTTGTTAATAGGTAGACGTAGGGATATAAAACTAAGATTAGCATTAAGATTGCTCCCGGGAGCGATCGCACGTTAGGAAACCAATAGTCTCCATAACTCCAGCCAAAAATATCACGCAAAGCAGTTTGAACTGGACCGGAAAATTCTAAAAAGTCTGTATAAGTATAAGCTAGCACATAAGCTGGGGCCGCTAAGGGTAAAAGTAATGCCCATTCAAATACGCGGCTGGCCCGAAAGCGACACATTGTTACTAGCCACGCACATCCTACGCCAATCAGGACAACACCACAGCCGACACCGATCGTTAACCATAAAGAGTTGAGAATATAACGGATTAAAACGGTATCAGTTAAATGTTGCCATGTATCTTTAGCTTCAACAAAGATACTGGATAAGACACTGAGAACTGGTAGGGCGATCGGCAATGCTAAAGCGATAATTGCTACAGTCCACCCACTGGCGAATAGACCGCGTAAGGTCGATCGCCATTGGATGGTCCTGATGCCTGTTGCCTGTAGTGATTGTTGGGAATTTTTCATCGCTAGTAAAATGTCTAGCCTGCTAGCTTATCAGTAGGTGTAAACATTTGTCAAGTCTTTTTGATAAATTATCTCATTAAACTGGTTTATTGTAGAATAGTAAGTTGTTGATTATTGATAGCAATAATGGTTCGACCTATAATTCTGCATTTGGATGGTGTAACAAAACAGTATTCCCAAGCAGCATCACCTGCGGTGGCATCTGTCACCCTGACTTTACATCAAGGAGATATACTGGGGTTGTTGGGGCCATCGGGTTGTGGGAAAACAACATTGCTGCGGTTAATTGCGGGTTTTGAACAGCTACAAGCAGGGACGATCGCATTAGCAGGAAAAACTGTAGCGAGTGTTAATATGTCAGTGCCGCCGGAACAGCGAGACATTGGTATGGTGTTTCAAGACTATGCACTATTCCCCCATTTGACTGTCGCGAAAAATGTAGCTTTTGGCTTGACGCATCAAGGAAAAGAGTCAAAGCATAATATTCAGAAAGGTGTCGCAGAAGCATTAGCGTTGGTGGGATTAGAAGGATTAGAAAAACGTTATCCCCATGAATTATCGGGGGGTCAGCAACAGCGAGTGGCCCTGGCCCGTGCGTTAGCCCCTAGACCTGCGATTATTTTACTAGATGAACCGTTGAGTAATTTAGATGTACAAGTACGGTTAAGATTGCGTCAGGAAGTCCGCGAGATTCTCAAAGCAACGGGAACCTCTGGTGTATTTGTCACCCACGATCGCGAAGAAGCACTTTCGATTTCAGATTGGGTAGCGGTGATGCGTCAAGGTCAAGTAGAACAGTTTGGCACTCCAGAGGAAGTTTATCAAGAACCAGCATCTCGATTTGTGGCTGAGTTTGTGACGCAAGCTAATTTTGTGTCTGCATCGCTGAAGCAGGATTTTTGGGAAACAGAAGTAGGTTGTTTTGCTGTTAAACGAGATTCATCTTCACAAGTTCCCTGTGATGGTTCGACTCAAGGAGAATTGATGATCCGGCAGGAAGACTTGAGTTTATACTTAGATGAAGATTCGCCTGTTGTGATTTGCGATCGGCAATTTTTAGGCAGAGAAAATCGTTATTGTTTAAAAACACCTTCTGGCGAAAAGTTATATGCACTCACAACTACAGGAAATGTTTTTCCGATTGGTTCTAAAGTTCGGTTATCTTGTGGTGAGAATTCTCCCTTAGCTTTCTTTGTCGGTAAGCCTAAGCCATAGCTAATGGCTAATGGCTAATTGCTAATTGCTAATTGGGAAAAAAATCCTCCCCCTCTTCCCATCTCCCAGTCTCCCCCTCTTCCTTATACTGTCTGATAGGTTTTCTGTCTATCGCTGTTGTCAGGGAAGGGGCTAGTCACGATATCCTCTGCTTTTATACCCGCTGCAATCAGCGCTTGGCTTAGACCTTCCTCGAAGTTATCTTCTTCAATTACAACTTGATAATCAATTAAACGAGCAAGTATTCTACCGCATCTGTGATACAATTCTAAGTTAGACGTACATCTACAGAGAATACTGCATTCAAAAGTTATGAGGAGCAAAGACCAAGACTCAATAAGAGAAATAATAGCGGCTTGTAAAATAACGCCAAGTGAGAGTATTGAGAGCGAAGAAATTGAATTTAAACAATATAGGGATATTCAGGCACTGAATAATGCTAAAGATTTAGCTGAAGAAGTTTCAGCATTATCCAATTTTCGGGGTGGAATTATCATTATTGGAATTAAAGACAGTTCTAATGTAACTAATCAAAATTGGCTCAGTCAACTTGTTGGTTTTGAACAGGGAGACGTTATTGAAATTGAGCAGCGTCTAAAAGGTAAGCTAAAACCATCTCTGGAGATATGTGCTGAGTATGTAGATTTTGAAAGTAAGTTTTATTTAATTATTCATGTTCCACATCGACGAGATTCTTTGATAACTACATCAAGTGGTAAGGTTTGCATTAGAGACGGTAGATCAAGCCGTCCTATGGAACCTGATGAAATTGAGCAAGCAGCAAAAAATTTACAAAATTATGATTGGAGTGCAGATTTATTAGAGTTAGATGTGAATACTTGCTTAGAGCCTGTTGCGTTGGAGGAAGCTTATGAAGATTATTGTAGTAGGAAAAAATATCCTGTAGAATCTCGGCCCGATAAATGTGCTTTTTTAGAGGCAATTGGGGCTACAAATAACGGTTTTCTCACAAAAGCTGGTCTGTTGTTTCTGGGTAAATGGAATTTTATTAGACAATGGCTAGGTGCTCATGAATATAGATTTAGTTGCAAAACCCGCTCAGAAAAACTTTTGATAAATGAGGTATGGGAAGAATGTATCTGGAGGTCTATAAAGTTCGCTAAGGACTACTTTAACCTCTGCAATATAAATCAAGAAATTAAATTTAAAGATAAAAAATATAATGCACCAATTCTTGATGATCAGGCATTTCATGAAGCTTTTATTAATGCTATTGTCCATAGAGATTATTCTATCGCTGGAATGATATCTGTTGATTTTGATACTGCCAAAATGACTATTATTAATCCAGGTAGCTTCTATGGTGGAGTTACATCAGAAAACATTGTAATCCATCCGCCGAGGCATCGAAATAAAGCTTTGGCTAAGCTCATGATGCAGTTTCAGCTTGTTGACAGGGCTGGAATGGGTATTAAGAGAATGGGTCTAGGTTCTTTAATATATGGAAGAGAATTTCCGAAATTTGCAGCATCCTTTAATTGCGTAGAAGTTGCTATGCAAGCTGAATCAGTTTTGCCAGGAATATTTGTGTTAGTCCAAAATAATCCTGATGCTTATGGGTTAATCGATTTAATTTTAATCAATAGTCTGTATAGGAAAGGATCAATCTCTGTTAATGAAGCTCAGAAAAGAATTCGCTCCATTTCAACAGATTCTTGGAGAGCTTTAAAGGAGTCAGTTGATAAAATAGAACAAATTGAATTTTGTGGAAGTAAAGAGGGAATTTATATAAGAGTAAAGCCTACATGGAATGAATTTTTCGATATAAGAAAAACTTTTTCTGTGACACCAACTTCAACAAAACACGTTCAATTATACGATTATCTAATGGAAGTTGAAGAGGCATCAAATGATGAGATAACAACTCTCCTGGAACACAAGAACAGTAGTCACACAAGTAAGTTTCTAAAAGAGGCAAAATATGTTTATCGTATTGGTAATTCAAGAAACTCACGTTGGTTAATCAGAAAAGATTCAGGTGAAAAATAAAATTTGTAATGGTTGCTGCTGTTATTTCGGTATGTATCAATAACAGTACTTTGTGAAATTATAGAGTTATATAGGAAAGGTCTAACAACGCCCATGCACACCGCCGAAAAGTGATCGGTGATGATGCAGAGGTTATCTGCGCCGGGTGATGGGGAACGTTACATTTTTTCCCGATAGATGAAACCCGATCGCCAGCAACTCCTTCCCATCCCTCGCGCTGTTTCCCTCCCCTCAAAAAATACAGCCACCACCAAGCCTGAAATCTGAATCGATCGCCTGCAATCGCCAATATGCCGCCCCTCGCTGTTTCTGTTGCTGTTGTCGATCGGCAAAAGCCTTTCATCCCCGGGCTCAAGTCACCGGGATGAAAGGCTTTTGCACGTTTTAACCAGCCTTCAATCTTGTTGGTTTAACACATTTAAGCTAATTTAATTCTGATGAAAGTATGTTAAATCTCGGACTTCTGTCCTTGCGATTCCGGCACGGCCACTTCTGAATCCGCCTGATTGAGAGCATTTTCTAGAGATTTTGCCATCTCGACTGGCTCCGGAGTGCGCTTAGAAAATCCCCACACAAACATCAACACGATACTGGAAACTAGCAGCCATTGCGGAGGAACTAAATCCGGATTAATTACTTTCACCAACAACCGCAATCCCACGAAGCCAACTGTGATGTAACCAGCACTTTCTAGGTGAACGAACTCATCCAGCCAGCGGATGAACAATCCGGCCATGAATCGCAGCGCAATAATTCCAATAGAAGCGCCGGTTACGACGATAAAAGTGTTGTCAGAAACGGCGATCGCAGTAGTAACGCTATCCAAGGAAAATGCTAAATCCGTAAAAGCAATCATGGGAATTGCTTGCCACACCGAGGCAAATCTGGGCCCCTGATCTTCTCCTTCGGAGTCTGTATTTGAAGTAAAATGTTGGAAAACAAGCCACAGCAGGTAGAGAGCACCAAGCAGTTCAAACTGCCAGTATTGGATCACCCAAGTAGCCGTTAAAATTAGTGAAATCCGCAGTACAAAAGCAATTATCAAACCCAAGTTGAGAGCCTTTTGCTGTGCATTGGCATCTTCTAAACCTTTAGAAATAGACGCCAGGGCGATCGCGTTATCAGCCGAAAGTACAGCCTCCAAAGCCACCAAAACCAACAATAATAAAAAGCCGTCAAGTCCCACATTGGGCGAAGCTTCGAGAAATTTATCTACCATTAACTATTTTGTGCACCTAAGATTGGCAAGGGTCGAGCGCAGCGCAAATTACCCGCTCTGTCT
This sequence comes from Microcoleus sp. AR_TQ3_B6, assembly GCF_036702785.1. Classification (NCBI taxonomy): domain Bacteria; kingdom Bacillati; phylum Cyanobacteriota; class Cyanophyceae; order Oscillatoriales; family Microcoleaceae; genus Microcoleus; species Microcoleus sp. AR_TQ3_B6. The sequence goes on from NZ_JAUBVJ010000026.1 coordinate 46,125, forward strand.
CAAATTAGTGTCACCTTCAGTTAAATCTTAACCTAATGCGGTAATTCTGCACTACTCCGATGGTCTGAACGAAGAAAGTTCGGCAACGGATTCGCTTCCTTCGCTTGGTTGGGATGTAACGGATATAACCGATGGATGTTGAGGTAAGAGGGTACAAAGAAGAGGGAAGAACCAGGATTTTTCCCACTCGGACACTCGGACACTCTCCCCATCTCCGACTCGCCCACACCCCCACTCGCACAGTCGGACACTCCTCCCCGGACCCACCAAATTTATTTCAAGTTGTAACAAATGATTCCCAAAAGCGCCAATTTGTCTGAAATTGGTGAAAGCTCGTGCCCGCGAAAAGGAGTTTTCCCAATATGTCTTTAACAGATACCCAAGTCTACGTAGCGCTCGTAATTGCTTTGATTCCCGGAATCATGGCTTACCGGCTGGCAACTGAACTGTACAAGTAGTTTCCAGGCACCAGCCGCAAACCGCTCGCCTGCCCGAGTAGTTAACTCTCTCGCATTACAGACAATTGCTGCCGAGCGTGGAGTAAATTGTCTGTACTCAGCAAGACGAGACTGCAAGGGCAGGCATTTTTATTGGGAAATTCTGTCCTCAGCCCTCACCTAGCCCCCCCCCAGAATGCCCCCGCCACAGCCCAAGCTTGTTGCTAATAGAGGAATGGGGACGAAGGAGTTAAACAGTTGGCTACCCATTCCTGTGGTCTGGTCAGTCGATTTTAGATTTTAGATTTTAGATTTTAGATTGACCCCACGGATAAATGCGGGGGCTTGAGGATTTTCGAAAATCGATTTGGGGTTGATTCCACGGATAAATCACGTGGCGGGTACCACCTTTGAAATTCAAGGTCATGGCCGAACCCAAAGCTTTGAGGTTCGCGCATCAGCAACGCCGCACCAAGGTCGCGTCAGGCGGCGCCATCCGAGTAGTAACCGATATCACCGACGAAAGTTGAGGTTAGCTTCAGCTTATCAACGAGGATGTCACTCAATCTCAAAAATTTTGGCTCTCGGCACCCTGACAAACCGGGGCGGGTGTGCGTTAAGCTCAGAATTTGCTCTTTTGAGCTCTAAAACCTCAGTCTCAGGTATTTGAAAAAAAATTATGCAAGCGATTCAACCCACCCTTACTCCACTGCGACGTGTAAAAAACTCTCCTCGGGTTGCTCCAGGCAGCAGCCGCCGCCAGCGTTCCTACCCTCACAAAACCCTCGGCGCCGAAACAGGAGTCAAGTTAGCAGTCAACATCGTACTTTCAGTCTGTGCCACTTCTGCTTTGATTCAGCTTTGGCCTCACTACCGGGCCGTGCAAGAAAAATTGCACGAAATCCAAGCTGAAGTCAATCTAACCCAAGGGCGAGTAAATCAGTCGCGATCGAACTTTAACCGCTACTTTGACCCCAGCCTTGCTAAAACTGTGATGCAAGAGCAAAGCAATCGCTCTGACCCCCAGCAGCGTCCGGTGATTTTGCAGGAACCCGAGGTACCCGAAGCCGAGGAATCAACCCCGCAACCTTAAGGGAATGGCAGTTTTGGGTTTTGATATCGCGTCCGATAGCATCATTCTTGTATGTCATTGCTTCGCACAGCGAACAATTACAGATGAATCTGTCGGACGCCATCGGACTTTTGAGTTAAAGAGTTTTTAGCTAAACAGACGGGAATCCCCACACTATATCGCTTCGATTAGTGTGGGATCAAATGCGCGTTTCGCTGCGGATTCCACCCGTTCATAACCTCACAAGCATAGCTTTGAGCAGTGAGCGGGTGGATGACGACATCAAAGCACAATAAGTCTCTTTATTCGGCAGGTCTATCTTGCTCGTCGATGTATTTTTTCAATTGTTCAACAGTCACGCCACCACAAGAAGCGATGAAATAGCCATTTGTCCAAAACACTTCTTTCCCATAAACTTGGTTAATTTCAGTAGCGAACTCTTTTCTCAAGTACCGACTAGAAACAGTTTTTAAGTTGTCGATCAATTTACTTGGTTCCGTCTGCGGGTTGTACTGCAACAGCAGATGAACGTGGTCGCTCTCCCCGTTGAATTCTACCAGCCTTCCCTCCCATTTTTCCATTAAATCCCTAAATATCGACTCAAGTCTTGTCAGCATTGGGTCTGTCAATACCTGGCGCCGATACTTGGTGGTCAACACCAAGTGACATTTGAGACTTGAAACTCCCCTTGCCTTATGGATAAAATCTTTGCTCACGGCATTGACACTGAATATTTACCGATGCTATGACAACACTAAGTAAAGCTAAAACCCCACAACAATCGTGCCAACGACGTATCAGTACCAATTCTATCCCGACACTAATCAGAAGCTCGCGCTAAATGAGTGGCTGAGGATTTGCCGTTATTGGTATAATCGCTAGTTGGGAGAGAGGTTTGACTGGTGGTCGATGAACAGAGCAAGCGTAAATGCTTGCCCGCTAGTTAGCAGCATTGCCCCTGTCCGAGAAAAGCCCAACTATTATACTCAGAAGAAACAACTACCAATTATCAAAAAAGATTTGGTGAAAGTATTTCATAGTGGTGAATTGCTTGACTTTTCAGGGGTTGACTCGACAATTCTGCAAGACGTATCAAAGCGTGTTGACAAGGCATTTGAGCGATTCATTGTTGGCGACAGCAATGGTGGTAAATCGGGCAAGCCACGGTTTAAGTCTGAAGCTAGCTTGAGAACTGTGACTTTTGCTACAGCCAACGATAGCTGGATCAAGCTAATTCGCAATAACTGGCTATATTTGCGACTTCCCAAATTGGGAGTTGTCAAGGTCAGAATGCACCGTCCTATCCCAAGTGGATTTGCTGTCAAGCAAGTCAGTGTCACCAAAAAGGCTGATGGTTGGTTCATTCAATTTGTCCTAGAAGACGTGAATCTGCCAACTCAAAGTCAGGACACAATTGTTCCAACTTGGGATAATTCGTTGGGCATGGATGCCGTTTTACATGAAGACGTGTACTTGGCAACATCAGAGGGTGAAAAACTGTCCTCCCTCAAGCCACTGCGCAAAAATCAAGCCAAACTAAATCGGATCTCAGCTAAGCGGAACAAACGGAAACGCGGCTCTAAGTCTCGTCGCAAACTAGCAAAACGTGAAGCAAGGCAGGACCAACGAATCGCTAGGTCTCGGAAAGATTTTCAGTACAAAACGGCGCACAAGCTAGTGAGGACTGGGAAAAAAGTCTTGTTTCATGAAGACTTAAATCTGAAAGGGTTGACTCGACGCAACAAAGCAAAACAGTCTGATGATGGGACTTTTCTCCCGAATGGTCAATCAGCAAAATCAGGACTGAATAAGTCTTGGTCTGATGCTGCGTTTGGCAACTTTTTCAAGACACTGGACTACATAGCCTCAAAAGCTGGAGCAGTTGTCATTTCTAAAAATCCTGCTTATACCTCAATGGTTCTCAGTTATCGAGATGAAATAATTTTCACCGATTGCACTATCAGAGACTATTGGGACGAGTGGGAATCTTTGACGGTTGACCGCGATATTAATGCTGCGATTAACCTAAAAAGACTGGGGTTGGACATTTTCCCCAGTATAAAACGCGCCCGGCGGGAAGCTTTCTGTAGTAGGAACTATGGATGAAAGTACCGCGAAGGAAATTTTGTATACCCTTCATCGGGCTACAAAGAAGCCTACATTATAGCTGTACTCAGCTTAATGTAGGAGTATGTCACGATCGTTCTGGTCTGTGATTGCCAGCGAAACCCAGAGACAGACAAAGACCTGTGTATTGACGCCTGGAAGCCAGCTCAAAACTTCAAACTCCGGCTTATACTGACTTTGCCAGCACGGTTTTTTCTTTGAGTAGTTGCAGTGCAGCTTGATATTGCAAGTCTGCTCCGGTGCCGATTCGATCGCGCCCTATCGGTTCCAAAGGCACTACCAGATCGGGCGCAATGCCCAGCTTGTTAATATCTTTATGGTTCGGTGTCTCGTACTTAGCAACAGTCACGGCTAACCCGGAACCGTCAGACAAATCAAACAGCGACTGAATCAGCCCTTTGCCAAAAGTCTTTTCTCCTACCAGTTGAGCTCTGCCGTTATCTTGCAGCGCACCCGCCAAAATTTCGCTAGCGCTGGCCGTTCCCTTGTTCACCAAAACAATCAGCGGATCGCGTGTCAAGGCTTCTCCCGAGGCTTCAAAACTGCCGAGAATGCCTTGTCGGTTCACCGTGTAGACGATCGTCCCGGAATCGAGCCAGAGGCGGGCAATTTCAATCCCTGCTTGCAACAGTCCCCCCGGATTGTTCCGCAAATCGAGAATGTAGGCGGCGGCTCCAAGTTGTTCCAAGCGGTCGATCGCGCGGGCGACTTCCTCAGTGGCGTTAGCGCTGAATTGACTCAGACGAATGTAGCCCACCGATAAATTCTCCGGCGACTGCAATTCGGCGTAAACCGGATTCAGAGCAATGCGATCGCGCACTAGCTCAATTTCCTCAGCAGCGTCCCTTCCCTCGCGCCCCAAGGTCAAGGTAACGGGAGTGCCGAGGCGACCGCGCATTCGAGTTGCTGCTTCGTCTAGGGTCAATTCTGAGGTAGGAGTGCCATCAATTTTCAGGATGCGATCGAGGGGTTGGATGCCAGCTTTATCCGCCGGTGAGCCGGCAATCGGAGCCACCACTGTCAGGGTATTTGTCTGGGGGTCGATCGCAATTTGCAGCCCCACTCCCGTCAATTCTCCCGAAGTGTTGACCTGCAAACTGCGGTACTGTTCCGGTTTCAGCAGTCGAGTGAAGGGGTCGTCGAGATTCGCCAGCATCCCCTGGATCGCGGTGTAAGTCTGCTCTCTGTCTTTGAGCGGTTGCTTGACAGCTTTTTCGCGAATCGACCACCAATTGTGATTGTTGAATTTGTCGTCCACATAAGAGCGATTGACAATTCGCCAAGCTTCACTCAAAAGCTGCTGTTCTGGAGTTAGGGCCGCCGCAGGCCCGGCCCACGGGCCTAGAACCAGGGCGACTTGGAGAAAAAGTAAAATAGCAATCTGGAAAACTCGTCTGTGCATGATTTTTCTGTAAAAGATAGGCAAGTATTGCATCTCCTGTATTTTAAGTTTGTAGGTTTTTCAGCTTTTGGGCATTTAACTCTTCCCTAGGCCTTCGGCCTTCGTAAAACGTCCGCCGCGAACAAAAAAGTAGTTAAATTTAACACTCGATCGCCAAATAAGTGAAGTTTTATCATAAATATTAAAATTTACGCCCCAGGGACCCGGTGGCAGGCTCGGACTTTGGTCTTGGGATCAGGTCTTGGCTGTATGCCAGCTTGGGGCGGATGTTGAGCTTGCAGAAAAGGGTATTTGAGACTCGGCAAAAGCATCGCTCCCGTGAAATTTGCACAGCAATTATGTTACATTTTTTATCACAGTCTGGAATTCGATCGGGCAACGCCAGCGAGTAGGGACAAGCGACCGCTTAGTTTCCCAGTGCTTTCCGGCGATCGCACCATAGATTTCCTTTCGTCAGCTCCAAATTTAAAAAATAGCCTCAGGCATTTGCTAGTAAAAGCAAGCTGCTCGGCGCGGGGCGACAAAAAACCTTGTGGCTGCTGCCCTGAACCTCAACCACAGCAATATTCTTTTAGGAATTCTGGCTCCATGTTTTCTAAACAAATCACCGACTCAAAAACCTACCAGTGGTTTGAGGAACGCCTGGAAATCCAGGCGCTAGCCGATGACATCACTACTAAGTACGTACCCCCGCACGTCAATATTTTCTACTGCTTGGGCGGAATTACTTTAGTTTGCTTTCTGATCCAGTTTGCCACCGGCTTCGCCATGACTTTCTATTACCGCCCGACGGTAGCAGAAGCTTTTTCTTCAGTGCAATACCTGATGAATGAAGTCAACTTCGGCTGGCTGATCCGCTCCATCCACCGCTGGTCTGCCAGCATGATGGTACTGATGATGATTTTGCACACCTTCCGGGTGTACCTGACCGGCGGCTTCAAAAAGCCCCGCGAGTTAACCTGGGTGACAGGAGTAATCTTGGCAGTCATCACTGTTTCTTTCGGCGTGACCGGCTATTCGCTGCCTTGGGATCAAATCGGTTACTGGGCGGTTAAAATCGTTTCCGGTGTCCCCGAAGCCATCCCGTTTGTAGGATCTTTGATGGTTGAACTGCTGCGCGGCGGTGTCAGCGTCGGTCAAGGCACTTTGACTCGCTACTACAGCTTGCACACATTTGTGTTGCCTTGGCTGATTGTAGTGTTCATGCTGGCTCACTTCTTGATGATTCGCAAGCAAGGTATCTCTGGCCCGTTGTAAGTTTGGAGTTGTGGGGGCGGTATTTTTTTTGCCCCCCCGCTGAATTGTGAGTTGAAAATTCAGAATTCATCACTCATCAAAAAATTGGGCACGAAACCCCGTCCTTCTAGGACCGCTTTGTATTAGTATCTAGATGGTCACTGACCCACTGTCCGTCGATGGATTCAGACAGCTCGGGCGGGCGAAGTCCAGTTTGACTGGCGGCGCAGACAAATCGGTAGACCGGGAAAAGAGGATAGGGCAATGGCAAACATCCCTAGAATCAAAACAATACATAAGAATTCCTTTTGGGGTTTTCGACACATAAGAACCGCAGGGCTTGCGGGGATAGTCTGTGGAGCGAACGTAAGACCAATACTCCTTGAGGGTGGAGGCAGTTGCCTTCGAAGCAGAAACCTAAATTGTGAGGTTTAGGAATCACCGCACCTGATAGTCGGTGAGGATGTCAAGATATTTATTTACGGCCAATACTTCCTGCGATCGCACCGCTGATTCAGACTGACGAATACAGCGGAATCCCAGGCCCGGCTAAAACTAAAAGGAGAACACTCTTACTATGTCTATTCTCAAAAAACCAGATTTGAGCGATCCAGACCTCCGCGCTAAGCTCGCTAAGGGCATGGGTCACAACTATTACGGCGAACCAGCTTGGCCTAATGACTTGCTCTATGTTTTCCCTATAGTCATCATGGGAACGATTTCTCTGTGCGTGGGTTTGGCGGTACTAGACCCGGCTTTGGTTGGGGAACCTGCTAATCCTTTTGCTACTCCGCTGGAAATTCTGCCGGAATGGTATTTGTGGCCTGTTTTCCAACTCCTGCGCGTTTTGCCTAACAAATTGTTGGGTATTGCTTGCATGGCTGCTGTTCCCCTTGGCTTGATTTTGATTCCGTTCATCGAGAGCGTTAACAAGTTTCAAAATCCGTTCCGCCGCCCTGTTGCTACTACTGTTTTCCTCTTGGGAACTGCAGTAACTCTCTGGTTGGGTATTGGTGCTATTTTCCCCATCGACAAATCTTTCACGCTTGGTCTTTTCTAAGATTTAAGCTTGCTTGATTTTGACGCCTGCGGGTTTCCTGTAAAGTGCTTTCGTACTGGTGGGAAACTTTAGCGGGCGTCAATTGATTTTAGATTTTAGATTTTAGATTTTAGATTGGGGATTTTTGATTTTTGATTTTTGATTGGTGATTGGTGATTTTTGATTTTTGATATAGCAATCCTAAATGATTATACTCGTTACCAGGAAGAGCCTGGTAACGCATATCCGGAGGAAGAGCCTCCATTTTCTGGGCCGAGGCTCTTCCTCGCTTACATCGGTTAAGAGGCTCTGCCTGGAAGTTAACCAGTTATTGAAACTGATGCGAGGATTGCTATATCATGTCCGGTCGATTACCCGACCTCAGGTAGGGGCGCGTTCACCAACAATATCTGCCAACAATCTCCCATCTCAAAAACCCGCCCGGCCGGGATATTATGGTCAATCGATCGGACATGATATGATTTTAGATTTTAGATTTTAGATTTTGGATTTTGGATTTTGGATTTTGGATTTTGGATTTTGGATTTTAGATTTATCGCTTTAAAAGTTAAGAATTATCAGTAATTAATTGTAGGCACAACGGCTGGTATCAAAGTGCCGACGATCGATCGACTCTACACCGCCCTCGGGTCAAATTCCATTAATTTTTATTGCGAAAGCTTGACAAACAGACAGGCAATATGTAGCCTAAGCCCTAGGTATCTTTTGTATAACTGCGGGAACTTCTGACCTATAGAATAATAGCAACTGTCCCAGGTGCAAGCTATGTGCCTAGAGAAAGCATTAATTCTTGATTTTGCCCAGACAGACGCTATGAAATCGATTCTCCCCCATCCCGCAATCCTGTCAAGTCACGGGGCAAACTGGGAGGGAATTCAGGTCGAATATCACCATCAGCCGCCAAACGAATGTCCCGAACACTCTCTGCAACCGCACAGCATTGGCATGATACTCTCTTCAACTATCCCAGGAGCAATACTGAACGGGAAACACTACGGTAGCGAACGGTGGCAAACAAAATGGACAGATTTTCATTGCTGCTGGTACTGATTACCACCCCTATGCAGTCGAAGACCATGAATTTATTGCGATCGCTCTTGAACCTACCGACTTCGACAATACAGTGTACGAATCGACAAATTCAAATCAGATTGAAATTATACCGCACGGGCAAACCCAGGATCCGTTGATTATCGGAATTGCTTGGGCCCTCAAAACCGAACTCGAATCAGGTGGATTAAACGGTACTCTGTATGTCGATGCACTGAAAAACGCGCTTTCAGTTCATATACGGCACCGCTATTGTGTACAGAAACTGAATTTAGTAAATTTTGAAAAAGGTCTGGATCCTCGGAAATTAGAGATAGTTGTTAACTACATTAATGACTACATACAGCGAGATTTGTACTTAGCTGAACTTGCTAATTTAGTGCAGATGAGCCCTTATTATTTCAGTCGTTTGTTCAAACAATCAATTGGAGTCACGGCCCATCAGTACGTGATCCAATGCCGGATAGAAAAAGCCAAACAGTTGTTGAAAACCCAAGATTTATCACTAACTTATATCTCGCAGCAAGTCGGGTTTCACGACCAAAGTCACTTTAGTAAGACCTTCTGCAAAATCGTCGGTTTGACTCCTAAGAAGTATCGCGCTCAGCTTTAACAGTCCTGGATGTACGCAGGGGTCAATCGATTTTAGATTTTAGATTTTAGATTTTAGATTGACCCCACGGATAAATGCTCTTTCTTGAGGATTTTAGATTTTAGATTTTAGATTGACCCCACGGATAAATGCTCTTTCTTGAGGATTTTAGATTTTAGATTTGGGATTGATTCCACGGATAAATCACGTGGCGGGTACCACCTTTGAAATTCTTGGTCAAAAACCCTGGATATCTCAGACGGGATATCCAGGATTTTTCGGAGAAACCGGGTTTTTTTGCCTTATAGAGACGATTGATTTTAGCCAATTATGGTTAGTAAAACCCGCCTCGCAAGAGAACTACGCGCGGTGTGGCGTTAATGGAGATACCTAGTCAGTATGCGGTGTTACACTTTTTCATCAAAACCCGAGAAAATTCGCAAGAAAATTGTATTTTTACCAAGTTTTCCGCAAGAATTTACAATACAGCAGAGTTCGTGATTTTGTAGACTTGCTGGCATAACAGCCACCAGGGGTATCAGCCATGAATTCTCAAAATCAACAGGCATCTTACGGTCAAATTCCCTTAAGTTTTATTGCAAATACTGGACAAACTGACCCTAATGTGAAATTCCAGGTTAAAGGTGCCGGTCACAGCATCTTTTTTACTCCAAACGAAATTGCTTTCGTCGCTTTCCCCACACCCAATGAACCGGGAAACCAAGCAACAACTTCTTCAGTTGTACGCAGCAGCTTAGCCAACAGCAACCCCAATCCGACAATTTCCGGGCTGGAAAAATTGCCGGGAGTTGCTAACTTTCTTTTAGGCGAGGATTCCAGTCAATGGCAGACTAATGTGCCTACTTTTAACGGCGTTGTTTATCAAAACGTCTATCAAGGAATTGACCGCGTTTTCAAAGGTACAGAAGGACAACTTAAGAGCGAATTTCTGGTCGCACCTTTTGCAGATCCGAGTCAAATTAAGATGAATTATAGTGGTGTTAACGACATCCGGTTGCGTGACGACGGCGCACTGATATTAGAAACACCTTTAGGCGAATTAATTGATAACGCACCGATAGTTTATCAAGACATCAACGGACAGCGAGTAAATGTTCCCGCAGCTTACAATTTATTAGGAAACGGTCAAGTTAATTTTAGTTTGGGATATTTTGACCCCACTCAACCCCTAGTGATTGACCCGGTTTTAGCTTACTCGACTTACTTAGGCGGCAGCGGCTTGGACTCTGCCAACCGCATGACTGTAGATAGCACAGGTGCGGCTTACATTATTGGCACTACTGTTAACAATTTTACGACTACTCCTGGTGCCTTCCAAACTACACCAGGAGGTCAAGCTGATTTCTTAGTTACTAAAATCAACCCCCAAGGAACTGCCTTAGTTTACTCTACTTATATCGGCGGTATTGGCAATGAATACGGTTTTGATATTGCGGTAGACAGTCAAGGCAATGCTTATTTAACCGGACAAGTCGATCCGGGTTATCCAACTACACCGGGTTCTTTTCAACCTACAATAACTGGTTACAGTGCTGCGGCAACTAAGCTCAATCCTGCCGGGAATGCGTTAGTTTATTCTACTTTTTTAAGCGGTAGCCAGGGGGATCTCGGTAACGGCATTGCTGTAGACAGTAACGGCAATGCTTATGTTACCGGGTTAACAGGTGGCAATTTCCCCACCACTGCCAATGCCTCCCAACCTATATACGGAGGCGGAGTAGATGCGTTTATTACTAAAGTTAATCCAACTGGCACTGGTTTAGTTTACTCTACATACTTGGGCGGTTCTAGCCGCGAGGATGCTCAAGCCATTGCCCTAGACAATAATGGTAATGCCTACATTACCGGCCTTACTTATTCGACTAACTTACCCTTGACTAATGCCTTTCAAAGTACACTGGGAGGCGGCCTATATGATGCTTTTTTGAGTAAATTTGACGCGAATGGTGTCCGTAATTATTCTACTTATTTAGGTGGCAGCGGCGATGAAAAAGGTGGTGATATCGATGTAGACAGTTCGGGAAATGCCTATGTTGTCGGAATTACTAGTTCAACTAATTTTCCTACAGCTAGTCCGATTCAAGCCGCTAATGCAGGTGGTGCCAATGATGCTTTTGTCAGCAAGCTGAGTCCTGTAGGTAATTCTTTGATTTATTCAACTTATTTGGGGGGTAGCGGAGATGACAATGGCCATCGCATTACTGTAGACAGTGCGAATAATGTTTATGTTACTGGGGATACGACTTCGACTAATTTTCCGACTAAGAATGCTATTCAAAGTGCCAGCGGCGGCGGGAAAGATGCTTTTGTCACAAGTATAAATTCGTCGGGTTCTGCCTTAGTTGATTCTACTTATCTCGGCGGCAGCGCTGACGACTACGGTAACGGTATTGCGGTGGATGCTTCTGGTGCAGTTTATGTAGCGGGAAGTAGTGCTTCTACTAACTTCCCAACAGCCACTCCTTTGCAAGCGGCGAATGGGGGAGGTGACTTTGATGTTTTTATTACTAAAATAATTGTGCCGCAGGTCAAGATTGTTGAGTCGGGCGGCATCACTAATGTAGCAGAAAGCGGGACGACGGATACTTATACAGTTGTATTGACTAGCCAGCCTACTTCAAATGTGGCGATCGCACTCAATACTAACAGTCAAATGCAACCTATTGCTGGCATTAGTTTCACTCCAACTAACTGGTTTGTACCGCAAACGGTGACAGTCAGTGCAGTTGATGATGCAGTAGCAGAAACTTCGCCGCACACGAGTCCGATCGCTCACACTGCTATCAGTACCGATACTAATTATAACGGGACTACTGCCAGTTTTACTGTTAATGGCACTCCGGGCAATACCGTCAATGCTAATATTACCGATAACGACACCGCAGGCGTTAGCATTACTCCCACTAACACGACTGCGACGGAAGCCGGTGCCAACGGAAGTTATAGCGTTAAATTAAATACTCAACCGATCGCACCTGTGACGATTAACGTGGCTACAGGCAGTCAAATTCAACCAATTACCGCACTTACTTTTACCCCTACTAATTGGAATGCCGCTCAAACTGTCGCGGTGAAAGCGGTTGACGACAATTTAGTCGAAGGAAATCATGCAGGTGCGATCGCCCATACTGCTACCAGTACCGATACTAACTATAACAGCATCACAATTTCCCCTGTTAATATCGCCATTACTGATAACGACACCGCAGGCGTTAGCATTACTCCGACTAACACGGCTGCGACGGAAGCCGGTGCAACTGGAAGTTATAGCGTTAAATTAAATACCCAACCGATCGCACCTGTGACGATTAATTTGGCTACAGGCAGTCAAATTCAACCAATTACCGCACTTACTTTTACCCCTACTAATTGGAATGCCGCTCAAACTGTTGCGGTGAAAGCGGTTGACGACAATGCAGTTGAAGGAAATCATGCAGGTGCGATCGCCCATACTGCTACCAGTACCGATACTAACTATAATAGCATCACAATTCCGGCTGTTAGCGTCGCTATTACCGATAATGACACTGCCGATTTCAGCATTGTACCTACCAACATAACAGCTACAGAAGGCGGTGCAACTGGCAGTTACAAAGTCAAGCTAACTTCGCAACCGACTGGACCGGTTACTATCAGTTTCAATACTGGCAATCAACTTAATCCGATCGCCACATCTATTACTTTTGACAGCACTAACTGGAATGTCGATCGAACTGTCACTGTTACTGCGATCGACGACAATTTAGCACAAGGAACCCACAGTGGCACGATTACTCACACAGTTACGAGTACCGATGCGAATTATAACGCGAAAGTCATTCCCAATGTGACAGCATCCATTACAGATAACGATAGTCCCGGTATTTCTATTGTGCAATCAGAAGGCGAGACAGCTATTGCTGAAGGCGGTGCAACCGATAGCTACGGCCTACTTCTGACTACCGCACCTACTGCAAACGTCACGATTAATTTTGACACGGGCAGTCAAATTAATGCGATCGCACCTGTCACTTTCACGCCGAATAATTGGAATGTGGCGCAAAATGTCACTGTTACGGCGATCGATGACAGCATAGCCCAAGGAAGCCGCAGCGGCACGATTACTCACACGTCTGTCAGTACAGATAGTAATTATAACAACCTGACGATTTCTCCTGTGACTGCCACGATTGCTGACAACGACACGACGGGTGTGAGTATTTCACAGCAGAGCACAACTGCTACAGAAGGCGGTGCCACAGGCAGTTATACACTCCAGTTAAATTCGCAGCCAACTGCACCAGTTACTATCAGTTTTGCTGCGGGAAATCAAATAAGTGCGATCGCACCGATTACCTTCGACGCTACTAACTGGAATGTGGCGAAACCAGTCACAGTAACGGCTACAGATGATACGGTGGTGGAAGGAAATCATGCGGGGGCGATCGGGCATACTTCTACCAGTAACGATGTTAAATATAACAGCATCACAATTTCCCCTGTTAATGTCGCCATTACTGATAACGACACTTCCCCCACGCCCACCCCAACACCTCCAACACCGACCCCAACACCTCCAACACCGACCCCAACACCTCAAACACCGACCCCAACACCTCCAACACCGACCCCAACACCTCCAACACCGACCCCAACACCTCCAACACCCACCCCAACACCGATAACACCCACCCCAGCCCCAACCCGAACACCGATATCTCCAATCTCAGCCCCAACACCAGTACCTCCAACCCCAATACCATCAGCCACACCTGCTGGAATTACTGTTAATCCGGCATCGGGATTAATCACGACAGAATCAGGGGGAACAGCAACATTTAATGTCAGACTCAACAGCAAACCTACTGCTGATGTCAAAATAGATTTAGGAAGTTCCAATACAGCAGAAGGAATAGTTTCACCTGTATCGCTGACATTCAATCCTGGTAACTGGAATGCAGCGCAAACAGTAACAGTGACAGGTGTTAACGACAATGTTGCTGACGGCAATACACCTTACACGATTGTTACTGCCCCTGCTGTTAGTACGGACAACAATTATAACGGGTTAAATGCAGCCGATGTCGCTGTCACCAATAATCTCCTAGCAAGAGACTTAGCTGGCAACACAGCAAGTACAGCCCGGGAAATCAATGCAGCTTCTAGTTTCAGAAACTACTCTGATACAGTGAGTAGTAACGATCCTGATTACTACAAATTCACTTTAGGTTCTAAAAATGACTTCAATTTGTCAGTCAACGGATTCAACCAAGAACTCAAAATAGAATTGCTTGACAGCAGTCAAAATGTCATCTCAACTGCACAAAATTCTGGCCCTGCCTCAAAGTCAATTAACCGCCTTTTGGAACACGGCACTTACACCGTGCGAGTTTCTTCAGTTAATAGTGTTGAAAGTCCCTACAATTTAAACTTGTCTGTTATCCCTCGTCTTCAAGGTGTCACAACTACAGGATATGAAGGTTCGGCTTACACAGATTCGCAGCCAGTTGCAACTCCCCAAAACAATTCGGGAAGCAGCAACAATTTAATCAATAATAATCTATCAATTACCAGGTTCGAGAACTCTTTCCTATCTTCAGTGCTGTCTAGTCGTATTAGCCCTATTGGTGGCAACAACAACCAGACAGCATATTCTGATGGTTTTGACGGCAGCGGCAACGACCCCTATCGTGAGATCCCTGCTAGTGTATCCAATCAACAGATCAATCTGGACAAATTCCGGGCCTCCCCGCGTTTTTCCGGTATTGACGGCAGGGGTTTCTCTGTAGCGATATTAGACACTGGCATCAACTTAAACCACCCATTCTTTGGCCCTGACAGCGACTCAAACGGCATCAGCGATCGCATCGTTTATAACTACGATTTTGCCGACGGCGACGCAGATGCAAGCGACAAAGACGGACACGGATCGAACATTGCCAGTATTATTGCCTCCCAAGACCCAATATATACAGGAATGGCACCTGGGGCGAATATTATCGACCTCAAAGTGAGAAAGGATGTTCTGCCTCTTGGTAGTAGTGACGAAATTAATAAGTTTCCCTATGTTGAACAAGCTTTGCAGTGGATATTGGAAAATGCTGATACTTACAACATTGCCAGCGTTAGTGTGGCATTTGGCAGCGGTGAAAATTTTACCAGTCCTATTTCACTCTACGGTATTGGAGATGAACTGGCAGCCTTGGCGGCGAAGAATATCATTGTTGTCTCTTCATCCGGCAACCGTTACTACAAGTACCAGTTTTCTCCAGGTGTCAACTACCCTTCAGCCGATCCGAATTCGCTGTCGGTGGGCGCGGTATATAACTCCAACATTCGTAGGTTCGATTATGGAAGTTATTTTGGGGCTGCGACCGCTTATACTACCGATCGCGATCGTATTGCTCCTTTTTCTCAGCGTAACGGGCAATTAACCACAGTTTTTGCTCCGGGGGCACCCATCACCGGGGCTGGCAAAGATGGCGATATAAACGAGAGAAGTACCTATCACGGTGCCAGTCAAGCTACAGCCTACATCAGCGGGATTGCAGTGTTAGCCCAACAGTTAGCACAGCAAGAATACGGCCGGCGACTGACACCAGCCGACTTCGCCCGTATTGTCAAATCAACCGGTGTCACTATTAATGACGGCGACAACGAAAACGACAATGTTAACCATACCGGCTCCAACTTCAAGCGCGTCAATGTGATGGCTTTGGCTGGAGCCATTATTGGCAATCGCCCCCCACAAGTGAAGATTATATTGGGAAATCAATCCACTGGTCTCAATGTAGACGTTCCTAACGTCTACACAGACCCGGATGGCGACCTACTCACCTACACGCTAACCCGGTCTGACGGCAGCTCATTACAGAGCAATCCGAACAGCAGTTGGCTGGGATTGTCGTTTAACTCTGCAGCAAACACCATCCAGTTCACCGGAACAATCCCAAACAACTGGCAAGACTTCTACGCGGAGTTAACAGCAACAGACCCTTATGGTGCGAGTGCCAGCCAGTTCGTCCACGTAAGAAAAAGAGGAGATGGCCTGGTCATCGACGGTTACATTTCTGAGGCGACTGTCTTCTTAGATGCCAACAAAAACGGCATCAAAGATACCAACGAACCATCCACCATTACCGATGCCAGCGGTAAATATAATCTCGATATTCCCTTCGAGACTTTCGACACCAACAAAAACGGAGAAATAGACCCATCAGAAGGTAATTTAGTTGCTACTGGAGGCACTGACACTGCCACCGGCTTACCCCTAGAAACACCAGTCACCGCACCACCCGATTCTAGTGTTATCACCCTCTTAACCAGCTTAATTGCCGACTTAATCGATAAAGGAGTTGGACCCGAAGCAGCACAATCTTTGGTCAAATCTGCTCTGGGGATTCCCGCTGAAATTGACCTGATTAGCTTCGATCCCCTAGAAGCCACCAACAACGATTTACCGGGCGGTGTCCAAGTCTTAGCAGAAATGGTGAAAGTCCAAAACTTCATCACTCAAACAGCAGCTTTGATTGACGGTGCTTCCAGTGCAGCCAATACCGATATTGTCAAATATGTTGTCAGTTCTCTTACGACTTTTATTCAATCTGGTACTGTTTTCAACCTGAGTTATTCAGCAGCTTTAGAAGTAATAATTCAGCAAGCTGTTGCTAATATTCAACAGCTTGACCCTAGTTTCAATATCCAAAAAATCTTACCCGTTGTTCCGGAAGCTGCGACAGTAATGGCAACAGCAAATCAGCTAATTGATTCGGCTGTCTCCAACCCAACAGGAACATCAATTACTCAAGCAGTCGCCCGCGTCCAACAAGTAGCTTTGGGCGCAACAACTCAAGACTTCAAAGCAGTCGGTGCGGGAACTAAGGCAATTTCCCAGGTAGTTACTGAGAATACTGGTGCTGCTTTAGATACCAAACTTCAAGCTGTGATTTTACCTGCTGGGATTGCGACCCCTGTTGTCACCGGCGATGCGGATTTGGGCAGCAATTCCCCCGATCGCATTATCGGTACGAATGGCGACGATATCCTGACTGGCGACGGCGAAAATAATGTTTTGATTGGTATGAGGGGCAATGATTCCCTCGATGGAGACCTGGGGGATGACACTCTTTTAGGCGGCAAAGGTAGCGATACTTTGAGCGGCAGTAGCGGTGATGATGCCTTGTTTGGCAACCGCGGTGCTGACATTTTGAACGGCGGCGATGGCAACGATATTCTGCTGGGAGGTAAGGGTGATGATTTGCTGACTGGCGGTTTGGGAAATGATAGTTTGACGGGAGGTGATGGCAACGATCGCTTCTTGCTATCTCCCTATTCTGGTATCGATATTATCTTGGATTTTGAAGACGGTAAAGATTTGCTTTCTCTAGGTAACAATCTTACTTTCTCGCAACTGTCCCTTACTCAAGAAAACAGTACCACTTTCATCCGTTCGTCGGTAAACGGAGAAATTTTAGCTGCTTTGAATGGGGTGAGTGCCAGTCTAATTAATGTCGCCGATTTTGGCTGAAACTAATAGCAAGTAGCCGCACATAACTACGTTATTTATGTGCGACTATTAGAGATTGGAGCTAATACTTTGGATGCAGAAAGTAGAGCTACTTACTAGGAATCATTATAAATTACACTAAGTCTCCCGAACAAGGCTACACTTAGGCGCAGACATATTCAGTACAACTATATCTATATTGCCACTGCGTTTACCAATAAAAATGGCTATAGTTATACTTACTGATTTTGGCAAAGTTCGGGGTATTGAATCCGGCTCAATTGCCGCTCAATACCCTGTTGCTGCTAAATGCAAAGCGCGTGATAGCGAGTGGATCTCGGAGGAATTATGATGAACCTAAATTTAGATACTATTTTCTCATCCCTGATGAACCCGGCCCTGAACGAGTTTCAGGTTTGGGCGTTGCAAAACCCGGAAGAAAGTCTCAGCAAAACGATGCTACCGCCGATCGCCCTGATTGAGGGTTTGATTGCCAACGAACCCACGTATTTGCAAGTAAAACGGCTGGCTTTCGGAGCCAATTTTTGCTGCGCGGGGCAAGTCGTGATGTCCGAGTTTGCAACGCTGGAAAAAGCACTCACATCGCCCCAGGCGCGCGGATGGCGACTGGGTACTTCTGTACTCGATCCCGATCGCGCCCCCAACCAAGATGTCGGCGGTAGGAACCTTTTCCTGCTGTCTCTGTCCGATCGCGAAACTGATGGTAGCAGCAACCACGCAGCATTCCGAAGCTGTATGCAGAAGTATCTCTTCAACAGTGCGACAACGGATCGCCAGGGAGACGAAATCGCCCGACGGTTGCTCGATCGGCTAGCTGCAGATTATGCCGAGATGCCGCACGGTGCGGGGGGAGCGTTTTTTACCGATGTCAAGCGCGGTTGGATGGGATTTTTAGTCCGATACCTGCACTACGTCATCTTTGGGATTAATCCAGACGATTCAGAGTCGATCGAACTCCTCACGGAATTGCATTACACCCGCCAAAGCCCGCTGCACTACTTCGCCGTCATCGGCAGCCTTTTGCAAAGCCTGAACCTTTTTGGACACGGGGATTTGTCCACTCTGATCGAGGGTGCAGCGACTATCTATGAAAATTCTCCGGCTTTAGCCGACTTCCAAGAGGAGAGCGCGGAAAACAACGGCATGACTAAGCGGGAATTGGCGAAGCTGATGACATCGATTATGGCGATAGCGGGACTGCAAGGCCCCCTGCACCTAGGGTATACGGCAATGGGATATCGCCCTCTCCCCGCCTATAAAGGACAGCAGACGGCCGAAATTAACCCGACTGATTTTTGGGACCGGCTCGATTTGGACGATCGCGAGTCGATCGAGCTTTTCCTCCTGGAATGCGGGCGCCTCTGGGCCCCCGTCAGCGCCACCCACCGAGTCGCGACAGAGCCCTTCACCGCAACCGTAGCGGGCAAAGAGCGCACTTTCCCCGCAGGAACCAAGGTACTGATACCGCTCAGCCTGGGGCTGCTAGACGGGAGTTTCTGGGGTTCTACGGTATACGAATTCAACCCTAAGCGGGAGAATCTGTGCCCTTTTCATATGGGATTTCATTCCGTGGGCGATCGTAGCGCGGGACGGATTTGCCCCGGTAAAGACATCGCACTCAAGATGCTCGCGGATGTCGTCAGTACAGTAGGCAAAGTCCGCCGATCCTCTGAGCCTAACTTGCGGCGGTAATCAATCCAAAAGCTCGGTTTGTAGTGAGGACTTTAGTCCTCATCCACAGCATCAATTAACTTGCAAAAATCCGTTTCATTGTTTGACGATGTAAAGTTCAGACTGGAATGCTGACCAACTGACGTTATTGCTGCGCGTTTTTGACCATCTTATCTGGACATTTCATCAATTGCGGGACGGATGTTAGTTTATTTAGTCAAATTTTCTCGCTTCACTTACTTGTTCCGATTCTCCCATGCAACTTTGCAGCACGGGCACATCGCGCCGATAGTGTTTGGATGGTGTGTGCCGCAGTGGCTTGTAGATTTTTTGATCGATCGAGATCCGAGCACTCCGAATGGAGATCTAGCGGTTCTCAAAAAAGTGAGGTATGCCTTATGCCCCATGCCCTATGCCCTATGTCCTATGCCCTATGCCCAGTTCTCATCTTTCGCTCGAAAGGCTATATGTGGTATCGAAGAAACTCGTTTTTCGGCCAACTTGCTGACAGCGGATATACACTCCGCAGGATTGTAGACAAAGATGGCAACTACACATCAGCATTTCCAGATATGCCGTCTAAACTTGACCAAAATAAGGGGATTCAAGCCCCTTCTTTAGTGGCCGGCTTTTGCTTGTTTGTGCTACAATTTTGATGTAGAGTTTTTCCACGTCAAATGTTTGTTTTAGAGTTTAATGCAAAAGGGAAAAAAGCTCAATACTCAGCGATAGACGAGGCAATTAAGACTGCTCAATTCCTTCGGAATAAATGTGTCCGCTATTGGATGGATAACCCAGGGGTGGGGCAGAAAGACTTGTATCGTTATAACACTGCATTGAGGGCTGAGTTTCCATTTGTTAACGCTTTGAACTCTCATGCTTGCCAAGCTTCTGTCGAGAGAGCGTATTCTGGGATCGTTCGATTCTACGACAATTGCAAAAAGGCTATCCCAGGAAAGAAAGGCTACCCCAAGTTCAAGAAGAATTGTCGCTCGGTTGAGTACAAGACATCAGGGTGGAAACTTTCAGAAACTCGGAAACAAATCACCTTTACCGACAAAAAAGAAATTGGCAAGCTTAAGCTAAAAGGAACGTGGGATTTAAACTTCTACTAACTAGACCAGATCAAACGGGTTAGATTGATTCGTCGTGCAGACGGCTACTATGTCCAGTTTTTTTAAATCAGTGCAGAGAACAAGGTAGAAACAAAACCAACAGGAAAGACGATTGGTTTGGATGTTGGACTTAAAGAGTTCTACACCGATTCCAATGGTCACAGCGAAGCTAACCCTAAATTTTATCGAACAAGCGAGAAGCGTCTTAAGTTTAGACAACGCCGTGTTTCTCGCAAGAAGAAAGGCTCTACCAACCGCAAGAAAGCCATTAATAGATTAGGAAGAGTCCACCTCAAAATAAGTAGGAATCGTGTTGCAACACGCTAAGAAAATAGCGCGCTGCGTAATCCAATCTAACGATTTGGTCGCCTCGGAAAATCTGAGGATTAAAAACTTAGTTAAGAATCACTGTCTCGCCCTGTCGATTAATGATGCAGGTTGGTATCAATTCAGGAAATGGTTATAGTATTTTGGAGTCAAATTTGGCAGGGTAACGGTTGCCGTTAATCCCGCCTATACATCTCAAAATTGCTCTAACTGTGGTACGGTTGTGAAAAAATCTCTATCTACAAGAACGCACAGTTGCAAGTGTGGATTTGAGTTAGATAGAGATTGGAACGCAGCTATCAATATTCTGAATTTAGCCTTGGGTACTACGGGTCACGTAGGAACCTGGATTTTAAATCCCAACGCTTCAGGAGATTCGACCTCTACTCATGCTGGAGAGATCTTGTATGAGCAAGTTGGGTCTATGAATGAAGAATCCCCACGCCTGATAGCCCGGGAGTGTCAAAGTGATTGTTTAATCATTGCCCAAGAGTGAAAATCTTTACAGAAACTACCAAACCCGCCTCAGCAAGAGGGTTTGTCGATCGAAGCGCCGGGATTTGAGCCGACGGCCCCCCCTAAGCGCAGTTTTATTTGCTAGCCTATAAAAACTATGCAGCCAGCTCTCACACGCTATTGTCAATTATTCAAATCAATACTTCGGATAGTGTGTGATAGGCAACTGTAGAATAAGGGTTTCAGGGCGATTGGGCCATGCCTCTGCTTAGCCGTAAATCAAGGGTTTCAGGCTAGGACCTAAAAACTGTCCAAACTATTGATCGTTTACAGTGTAAAGCTTTAGACTAGAATCGGGATCACGAATTCCCTGTAAAGTGCGAGATCCATCTCCTCAGGGGATATTGAGGGTAGGAAATCTCTCCGTCTAGACTCATCATTATAAACAATAAATCTGGGTTTTACAAGGATTTAAGTCAGTTTATACAAGCTCGACAGCTCGCATCGCTCTAGGTCATTGCTGACAGGGTTGCAGTTTTTCTTTCCTGAATCTCCTGTGCTCCCACTGGATTCAGGTAGATGAAAATGAACATTCTCAAAATAGCTGGTTCTTGGGAAATAATTTTGCCGGGATTCAGCACACCTTTGGACTTTAAATCCAAAGGTATTCACTTTGGAGGAATTTGTCATGACTCAAAGTTCACAAATCAACTCTTATCAAGTTGAGCAATTACTAAAACGCATCGAAAAAATTGAAGCTAGGCTCGAAATCAACGTTAGCCCAGGTGTCGCAGAATCAGGTAAGGAAGCACACCATTTTTGTGCTTTGCCAAAGGTTCCTCCACGCACTTTCGATCCGAGCGTGTCGCCGGAGCGTGCTCGTCTAATACGGTATATCGGGAAGAAGTGGGTTAACGGTACAAAATTACGTTATTACTTTTTTGAGAGCGGTAAATATTCAGGCGGGAATGAGCAGAAGGAGATTGTCCGGCAGGGGTTTGAGGTGTGGAAGAACGTAGGAATTGGTATCAAGTTTGAGGAAGTTCGCAACATCAGCGAGGCAGAGATACGAATCGGCTTTTTGCAAGGGGATGGAGCCTGGTCGTATGTTGGCCGCGATACGATCGATCTTCCTAAGCAAGGCGAGCGAACCATGAACTTCGGCTGGGATCTTCGGGCCGATTCCCGTGGAGTAGATGTCCCTGTTCACGAGATCGGCCACGCCTTAGGTTTCCCTCACGAACACCAAAACCCGTTTGCAGGTATCGTATGGGACGAAGAAGCCGTTTATAAATATTTTGGTGCTCCTCCTAACAATTGGGACCGAGATACAACTTTTCATAATGTTCTCCGAAAGCTTGCAACAGGAGAAGTTGAGGGGTCAAAGTGGGATCCCAACTCAATCATGCATTACGCTTTTGCAGCGGGGCTCATTGAGAAACCTGTGGAGTACCAAAAGGGATTAAACCCTGCAGGCGGACTTTCTCAGCAGGATGTATCGCAGGTACGATTATTCTATCCCCCGCTTGATGAGTCGAGTTATACAGAACTTAAACCCTTCCGTTCAGAGATTCTATCCCTCGCCCCTGCTGAACAGAAAAACTTTGCGATCAACCCCTCTGCTACCCGAAGCTATACAATTGCAACCTTCGGAGAACTAGATACAGTCATAGTTCTTTTCGAGGATCACAGTGGTGACCTGAAATATGTTGCTGGTGACGACGACACTGGGAAAGACTTGAATGCACAAATCCAAGTTCGGCTTTATAAAGGTCGGCGGTATGTGCTGAGAATCCGCTCATACTCTAACTTGGCTAGTGGCGAGGCCTCAGTTATGCTTTGGTGAGGGCTGCCCCAAAAGTTTAGAGAGAAAAGCGATTGCTCAAAGTAGTGCATTGCCGCCCGTAGGGTAGATTCGGCTAGGTATTTTCTATTTTGTCTACAATTTCTTTTTTTTCTGGTAGCTAGGGAGCTTCCCCCAGACTAGGCCGCTGGGGAAAGCTCTTATTTAATTATGCTTTGCAGACCGATCGCGATCGCACCAGAGCGATCGCAACGATCGCACTCTTGAGCCACGCCCCAATATAGCGAGATTGGACAGACTACCGTTTTACTATTTTTAAGGATATTGAAAACTGGCGATCGATTATTTTTATTTTTGCAGAATGATTAGTTTAAATTCAGCAGCTTTTTTATCCTTAAATCTATGCGCTCAAACTCAATCTAATCCCAACCATAATTCGGCTACTTTCTCGGCTCATCAATAAAATCACCAAAGTGGATGGAATAATATTGAATAATTTTCCTTTAGTTATCCACCCCATTCTTCTATTTGGGTTGATTTATCCTGGGCTGTAAATATTCCCTAATTCTAATTTATTGCTTGGGCTTAAGCAATTAATACAGGCAATGAATCAATCCCCACCCTTTTATTATTCTGCTTAATGTGGGCTTATTTCTTACTTCTTTAATCCGGAGAGTGACAGAAGAGGGATAAACTCGATATAATCAGCAAAACATTCTTGTTTGTTGATTCCTTCTACCTCCTCAGTAGTGGCTTTCTCGTACAGGTTATCCACCGCATCGCGATCGAGAAAGCAAATTCTCTAGGGACAATCCATCTTCCATGGCGTAGAAAGTGCGCTCCGGTCCTCTCGCCCTGAGGGCAGAATCCTCTCGGGCTGATGTCACGGTCCTGCTGAAACCCACTTCGTCTAAGGAGACGACGGCCGCAGCGAGAGTTGCGAACACCCCTCCCCCTGCTGCTTCAATTTGGCTGCACTCTAAGCCGAGTCGGGGAAATCGGCAGCGTTTGCCAGTCCCGTGATGCCAGCTCGGTCACTTAGGAGGGCTAACCCTTCTGTCACCGCATCTTAGCGGAAAGTAATAATGTAACGCCCTGTTGTGCGATCGGCTTGGGCAGTTTCTGGGATGGGAAAACTAGGTGGTTCAGACATAAAATACCTCTTATTGACTGTTATTAGAAATCAATAACAGTTTTTCTGATTTTATGATATCGATTTCTATTGTTTTTGATTCAGACTCGACTTATTTTTACGTTGCGTCCAACACTCAAAAGCTAGTTGTGTGCCAGAAGTCAAAAATTATTTTTTGTTTGTGGTGAACATTATTGTTTAATTTTGTTCCTTGCAAACTTTTCGTGACGCATTTTTGCTAATATTATTAAGTTTTTATAAAAAAAACTACTACTCAAAGTAGTTGGGATAAAATAAACATCATTGATTTTTAGGGTATTCGACTTTCCTAGGACAAAATTTCCAGCCAAACTAATTTTATATGAAAATTAGTCGGGCGTCATCATGTATTTTTTGCCTTAAATCCAAGAAGTAATTGAAATCTAAATAGTTATGAACGAAGTTAATCTCATTGTTGAATAAATAGACTAAAAGCTAAGAAACTTAGCGTGCATATATCTAGTAATTCGCAGCAAGTATAGCGGTTCTCAAGCATGGTGAGGTATGCCCTATTTGGCCCATGCCCTATTTGGCCGATGCCCGATGCCAGATAGCACCTCATGTTACTGAGAAAGGCTATGTAAGCGTTACAGCTTAGCTATGAATTCCTCTTAAAGACTTTTAGTGAGAACATAGAGAATGAGTACCAAAAAGTCATTGTTTATACCTCGGCGTCAAGTAATTCGTGGGATTTTATCTACTACAGCGTTTGCAGCCACATCGCGCCTTTGGACAGGATGTACTCCTGCTAAAGAGGGCCAAGCCAAATCGGATGGCAAAGATAAGCCAATTGTGATGGGATTTATTTATGTTGGTCCCAAAGATGACTACGGCTACAATCAAGCCCTAGCAGAAGGGAAAGCTGGCGTTTCAAAATTAGCCTGGGTAAAAACCGTAGAGGAAGCAAATGTTCCTGAGACTACGGCGGTACAAGAAACCATGAGGAACATGATTGAACAGGATGGGGCAACGGTTCTGTTCCCTACGTCCTTCGGGTACTTTGACCCGCATATTCTGAAACTGGCTAAGGATTACCCCGAGGTACAATTCTTCCACTGCGGTGGACTTTATCAGGAGGGTAAGCATCCAAAGAACGTTGGCAGCTATTTTGGCTACATTGATGAGGGTGAGTACGTAGCAGGCATTGTTGCCGCCCACACCTCTAAAACTGGAAAATTAGGATTTATTGCTGCTAAACCCATACCCCAAGTATTGCGCAATATCAATAGTTTTACCTTAGGAGCACGCAGTATTAAACCAGAAGTTACAACTCAGGTGATTTTTACAGGAGATTGGTCTTTGCCTATTAAAGAAGCTGATGCTGCCAATAGCATGGCTGACCAGGGTGTTGATGTAATTACCTGTCACGTAGATAGCCCCAAAGTAGTGATGGAAACTGTTAATAAGCGAGGCATTTTCTGTACCGGCTTCCATGCAAGTCAAGCCCAACTTGCTCCCAAAGGATATTTAACAGGTGCCGAGTGGGACTGGACGAATGTCTATTCTAAGTATGCTGAAATGCTAAAGGCTGGCAAGACGCTAATGAACGGAGGCATTCCCCATATAGTACGCGGTGGTTTGAAGGATGGTTTTTTGAAGCTGTCGCCCTACGGTAGCGCCGTAACGGCCGAAGCGAAAAAGGATGCTGATGCTGCTAAGAGTAAGTTTCAAGATGGCAGCATGGTCATTTATAAGGGGGAAATAAAAGATAACACCGGGAAAGTTGTGATTCCTGAAGGTAAGGATTACAAGCAGCAAGACGCAGAACTAGAAAAGATGAATTGGCTCGCATCAGGCGTTATCGGCAAAGTTACAAGTTAATTAGCTGATGTGCATTCAAAATTGTCTAGCGGACAACTTAAACTCTGATTAGCTTAGTAGGGGCGAGCAGGTTGGCCCCTACATACCCCTTCCCCTCGCTAAGCGAGTATTTCACGCCCGTCGGCAACCGCTATACAAGCAAGTTTTTAATTCAACACTCATCCTTTTCTTAGTAATTCATCTTTTCTTCTGATGATGATTAACCGTCAAAACTGGCGTACAACTTTGGAAGCGGTTTGTATTCCGATCGCCGCCATCCTCTTCTCATTGGTATTGTTTGGAATTTTTTGTGCGGCGGCTGGATCTAATCCCTTTGCCGTCTATGCCTCAATCTACAAAGCAGCGTTTGGCAGTTGGCATTCATTCCAAAACACCCTGATCCGGGCTGCACCGTTAATGTTGAGTTCCCTGTGTACGGCTTTGCCTGCCCGTTTGGGGTTGGTGATTATCGGCAACGAAGGCGCTTTAGTAGTTGGGGGTCTGGCGGCTGTAGCCACTGGACTGGCTTTATCTTCTGCACCGCCGATGTTAGTCCAAATTGCCATGGCGCTGGCAGGAATTGTCTGTGGAGGTGTGTGGATTGGTGCAGTGGGAGCTCTGCGCTATTACCGGGCAGTGAATGAGACAATTAGCAGCTTGTTGTTGAACTATATCGCGATCGCCCTGCTGAATCATTTAGTCGGCGGCGTGATGCGGGACCCCAGCAGCGTCAATAAAATTTCTAGTTACCCGATTCCTGATGTGAATATGTTAGGGAATATTCCAGGAACCCGGGTTCACTACGGTCTAATTTATGGGTTGGTTGCTTGTGCTATCGCCTACTTCCTGATCCAGCGCACTACCTTTGGCTTTGCAGCTAGAACAGCAGGAGGTAACATCCGCGCTGCTCGAATTGCCGGACTTCCTGTCGGCAAGTTGACAATGGCAATCTGTTTCTTAGCTGGCTCTTGTGCGGGTTTGGCAGGCATGGTGGAAGTCGCAGCCGTGCACGGTCGAGCTAACGAATCACTTAATGCTAACTATGGCTACAGCGGTATCTTAGTCGCATTCATTGCTCGACACAACCCTCTGGCGGCGACTATTGTCGCAATTCTGCTCGGCGGCATTCTTGCTAGCGGTGGCATCTTGCAACGGGCACACGGACTGCCCGATGCAACGGTTTTAGTGTTCCAAGGGTTAGTCTTTTTGGTAGTTCTGTATAGCGAATCGCTCTACGGACGTTTGCCATTTTTCAAAGAACCGTCAACCGATAGCCCTCAGCAGCCATCAATAGCCACTGTCTAACTAAGCAATACGTTAAGCCAAAATCTCAAATCGGAGGAATCAACAATGGCCGCAGAAGTATTAGGTTGGTGGGGAGTACCTTTGGGTATCTTGGCAGGAACTTTGCGGGGTAGCGCTCCGTTTCTGTTCGTCAGTTTGGGCGAATGCCTGACTGAAAAAAGCGGCAAGATTAATTTGGGGTTAGAAGGGACACTGTTAACGGGTGCGATGAGTGCCTATGCTATTTCTTATCAGACTGGATCGCCTTGGTTAGGTGTTTTAGCCGCTGGTTTAGCTGGCACGGTACTAGGTTTTATCCACGCTTGGCTGTGCATACAACCAAAAGTAAATGACATTGCCGTAGGCATCGCCATGATTATTTTTGGTAGCGGCATTGCTTTCTTTTTTGGCAAACCTTTTATTCAACCAAGTGCCCCCCAGTTACCTAGTATACCTCTGGCTGGTTGGAGTCATCTGCCTCCGGTGCAATCAGCGCTACAAATTTGTCCCCTATTTTTGTTAGGTGTAGCGATCGCACCTTTAATGCAGTGGTTCTTTAAATCAACTCGCTGGGGGTTATTCATTCGTGCAGTTGGGGATAGTCCCGATGCTGCCAAAGCAATGGGAATCTCCATTAATAAAGTTCGTATGCTCTGTATTATCGCGGGCAGTTTCTTAGCTGGAATTGGTGGTGCTTATTTATCCCTTTACTATCCCGGTAGCTGGACAGAACGCATCTCGAGCGGTCAAGGGCTCATGGCAGTAGCGCTGGTAATTTTCGCCCGTTGGAATCCTGTTCAGTGCTTATACGCCTCGTTGCTCTTTGGGGGTGCGCAGGCGATCGGTCCCGCTTTGCAATCAGTAGGGGTGGATTCCTATTACTACTTATTCAATGCTTCGCCCTACATCCTGACGCTGGCGATCATGATTATTACTTGTTCGCCGAAACGAACTTTGACAGGCGCGCCTGGATCTTTAGGAACTAACACGTAAAACAGGAATTTATCGCAAGGAAGATAAACATGGGACGTTTTGTAGAAGCTGAACCATATCCTTATCCTTACAATGGCGATTTGCGCCCAGAAAATACGGTGCTGCTGATAATTGATATGCAAATTGATTTCTGCGGCATTGGTGGATATGTTGATAAGATGGGCTACGACTTGTCACTGACTCGCGCTCCTATTGAACCCATCAAGCAAGTCTTGGAAGTCGCGCGGGCGAAGCACTTCCATATCATGCACACCCGCGAAGGACACCGCCCAGACTTGGCAGATTTACCAGAAAACAAGCAGTGGCGATCGCGCCAAATTCAAGCCGGAATCGGCGACCCTGGACCCTGCGGCAGAATTTTAGTTCGAGGTGAAGCAGGGTGGGAAATTATTCCAGAACTCGCGCCTTTGCCTGGGGAAGCGGTGATCGATAAGCCTGGAAAAGGTTCGTTTTATGCTACGGATCTAGATCTGTTACTGAAACGAAAGGGCATTCAAAATATTGTTTTGGCTGGCATTACCACTGATGTCTGCGTGCATACCACAATGCGAGATGCAAACGATCGCGGTTATGAATGTTTGCTTTTGTCTGACTGTACGGGCGCAACAGATTATGGCAACCATTTGGCGGCACTTAAGATGATCCAGATGCAGGGAGGAGTGTTTGGAACTGTTGCTGATTCAGAAGCATTTATCAAAGCTTTAAACGATGAGTTTTGAGGAAGAAGTCACGTTATATCAGGTCGGGTTGTATCGGTGGTGTAAGAGTGATGTGATAATTTATCTGTAGGAATTAGGGGTTAATTTTTAACCGCAGATGACAACAGATAAACGCAGATGAACGCAGATAAGCAGGCAGATATTACCAGAGGTGAGGTTAATACTTCAAAGGTTGAAATGAACCGGGCGCTCTTAGTAACAAGTTAAATCTCATAAGTAGCCGATAAGTTGTAAACTTTACAGGGGAGACAAAAACATGACAGAAGTAACTGATTTTATCGATCGAAAATCTGCACTGGAAACTCAAGACTCAAAATTCAAAACTCAAAACTTTATTCAACCACCAGAACTAGAGGTGGTTAACATGACTAAGCGGTTTGGCACGATGACTGCACTTGATAACTTCTCGATGACGCTAAAACCAGGGACGTTTCATGCTTTGCTGGGCGAGAACGGAGCAGGCAAAAGTACCCTTGTTAAATGTGTCATGGGTTTCTATAATCCTACTTCAGGCAAAGTTTTGATCGATCGGCAGGAAACCACGATCGCAAGTCCTCGCGATGCTCATAAGTACGGCATTGGCATGGTTTACCAGCACTTCACTTCTGTGCCTGCGATGACGGTAGCCGAAAATCTGGTTTTGTCCCGCTTTGATAGCCCCAATTTGATTAATTGGAAAGCCGAGTACGAGCGGTTAAAGGCTTTTATGAAAACTGCTCCTTTCCGAGTTCCTCTAGATACTCCGGTGTTTCAATTAGCTGCGGGGGAAAAACAAAAGCTAGAAATTCTTAAACAGATATATCTTCAGAGTCGGATCTTGATTCTGGACGAACCCACTTCGGTGCTTACTCCGCAGGAAGCCGATGAGGTTTTAGGTTTACTGCGCGCAGAAGTTACTGCTGGAAGATTAAGCGTGTTAATTATCAGCCACAAATTCCGGGAAGTGATGGCGTTTTGCGATAGCATCACGGTGCTGCGTAAAGGAAAGTTTGCAGGTCAGGGTTTGGTAAAGGATCTGACTGTCTCTGATATGTCTGAAATGATGATGGGTGAAAGGCGTGAGCCAAAACAAGTTGAAAAGACAGCCCCCCCAACGACTATTCCTGTCCTTGAAGTTAAAGACCTTCACGCCAATAAAGATAACGGTCTGGAGGTATTGACAGGAGTAAACCTCACAGTTCACAGCGGCGAAATTGTTGGGATTGCAGGTATCTCTGGTAACGGTCAGCGGGAACTGGTGGAGGTGTTGGCAGGTCAGCGTTCTGCTACAGGTGGAGATGTGCTGGTCAATGGCGAAGTTTATACAGCAACACGAGCCGAGATGTTTAAACATCAGGTCTTCGCACTACCAGAAGAACCCCTTCATAATGCTTGTGTCCCACACATGAGTGTGGCAGAAAATTTAGCCCTGCGGACTTTTGACCGCCCTCCTCAAGCTAAAGCAAGTATCTTACTCATCTTCAAAGAAATTAGGCAGGCGGCTAAGAACTTAATTAATACTTTCAAAATAAAAACGCCTTCGCCAGATACCCCTGTAGGCAATCTGTCGGGGGGAAATGTACAGCGCACAGTGCTAGCGCGGGAACTCTCTGCTGAACATATTCAGTTACTAATTGCCGCGAATCCTTGCTTTGGTCTTGATTTTACCGCTGTGGAGTACATTCACGGTCAGATTGTTGAGGCTCGCAACCGAGGAGTAGCTGTGTTGCTGGTGAGCGAAGATTTAGATGAACTGCTGAAATTGTCCGATCGGGTTTTGGTAATCAGTGGCGGGAATTTTACTTATGAAAGTGCGATCGCAGATGCAGATTTTGTTCAGATCGGTAAGAGTATGGCAGGACACTAATCAATTTTAGATTTTGGATTGGTTGACGAAGAGGGCGCGGCGATGCTCCATAGTTTCTTGCAATTCTCCGCGTCCTTCTGTCTCCGCGTATCTTTCATTCGAGCCATACCTATGACTGAACTACTGAAGCAAGTTTTGCTCCTTAAGGATCTACCTAATATCGCGACGTGGCAGAATAAGTTGCCTTGGCAACCATTTCGTGATGGGGTTGAAATCTACCGACTTTATGGTGACAACCAAAGTGGACCGGCTGCTGCTCTATTGCGGTATGAGCCGGGAGCAAGTGTCCCAAGGCACACGCATACTGGTTTTGAACATATTTATGTACTAACTGGCTCGCAAACTGACCAGAATGGCGAACACCAAGCCGGAACCTTTGTCATTAACCCCCCTCACAGTAACCACAGTGTTGTCAGCCAAGCTGGCTGCATAGTCCTAGTAATTTGGGAAAAACCTCTATCGCTATGGTCTTAATATCTGCCCAACCTTATGATTATGAACTGCCCGTCTCTGGCTGTGTGGCTTTAGTTATCATCGATATGCAGCGAGATTTTTTGGAGCGTGGGGGATTTGGTGAAGCTTTAGGCAATGATGTCAGCCAACTACAGGCGATCGTGCCAACGGTAAAGCAGTTGTTAGAGGCATTTCGCGATCGCCATCTCCCTATTTTTCACACTATTGAAGGTCATCAACCTGACCTTTCTGATTGTCCTCTATCTAAGCAAAAGCGGGGTCAAAGTAAACTAAAAATTGGCGATCGAGGCCCAATGGGACGAATTTTAATTTTGGGTGAACCTGGCAATTCAATTATCTCCGAATTGACACCTATGCCAGATGAAACAGTAATTAAAAAACCCGGCAAGGGCGCTTTTTATCACACTAATCTGGAATTAATACTTCGTGAAAAAGCGATTACTCACCTAATTTTTACTGGAGTCACGACTGAGGTTTGCGTTCAAACAACTATACGTGAGGCTAACGATCGGGGGTTTGAATGTTTACTCGTTGAGGATGCTACAGCCAGCTACTTCCCACAGTTTAAACAGAGCGCGATCGATATGATTCGCGCCCAAGGCGGTATTATTGGTTGGACTGCGAGGGCTGAAGTAGTAATACAAGCTTTGGAAAAATCGCAGCCTTAAATTAAAAAACTGTCGGCTATCCCGGATGTTGGGGGTAAAAAGCAGTTGCTGATACATTTTTTCGGGACACTGAAGGCTGAAAAGCTTCAAACAGGACTATATCGGTCATGGTGACTTAGCAGCTATCGCAGCACTCTCAAGGAACTCAATGGGTAATATTCCAAAGATACGCTATGCAGCTCAAAATGCTCTATCGAGTTTAGCTAAAAAAGGAGATTTACTAGGGATTGAACCACTAGACAATTCTCTACCCTATTGGAAACAACAAAAACGTGAGAATAATATTGACCCATAATCCCCATGGCTCAAACCCAAGTTTGACCAAAACAAACCAGGATTTAGTACAACTAATATTAAGCTTCATCTTTGAGTTCCTGCACCATTGCATACTAAGAAGTAGACGCATCTCCACCCACCAATGAAAAAGTACCTCAACCTCTTCACGGCTCTCATCGCGTCACTCAAGCCCCAATCTGAGCTACCCATAATCGATAGCTACGGTCAATCCCCCCTTACCCAAGAGCAGCAGGAAGCTCTTATGAAATAGTTGTTTGCCAGTTTAATGGGTGCTGGCTACTTTGGCAAAGCTCACCTCATCTGGGACGATGATCGGGACAGGGAATGAGAGATGTTTACTGCTTTGCCACGCACATAGCAGATTTGACGCTCTGTTTGCCTTGAAATTTGTTCAAATCCCGTTAAACCACAGCCTAATAAACTATTACTTCTGATTCAAGACTCTTGTTTCTAGTTGAATGTGTCATTTATATTTCCTTGCTAAAAATATTCCTTCTCATCATAGTTATCCATTATTAAATTTATTAGTAACTAAAACCACGATGAGCTAGCTTTCTCCTCAAAGTAGCTTTGGCTGCGTTAAGAAATAATACACTGCCGAATAGAATATTTGAGCTTGGGTTATAACTATAAAGTATAAGATTTAACATTCTTCCATTTTTTTTTATTCGGAGGTTTCCCTATGGCGATCGAACTTTCAAATGAAACGTTTACCAATCGGGCTGATGTTGTTCCCTCGTCTGGCGTGGAAGAAATATCCAATACTGGCATCGCGAATACTCTTGCTGGCAACGATATAGTCATTGGCACTAAGGAGATAACCACCGACACTCCACCTCAGAACAGATTTGGCGGCATTTTCAACTCCGGCACGCTCAATACTGCTAATGGTAACGACATAATAACAGGTACCATCAACCGAAGAGAAATTCCTTTCGATCCAGATTATTCTTATTATAATGCTTATTATTCTGGCATTTACAACATAGGCAGTATTTATACGGGTGAGGGTAACGACAGAATTACTGGAATTAACGAGGCAGTTGTTGGTTTTGGTAAGGATTATGGTATTTACACCGAAGGAAGCACCATTGATACGGGTGATGGTAACGACATAATCACTGGCATTACCCAGAAAGGCGAGGGAATTCAAAGCTTGAATAGCACTATAAATACTGGTGACGGTAACGACACCATCACGGCTACTACCCTCGAGTTTTACGGCCTAGCTCTCAGAGGCGCTGGCGGCATCGATACTGGAAAGGGGAACGACATAATCACTGGTAATGCCTCTCTTTACGGCATCTTCAACTATTTGGACACCTTCTTGAATACCGGTGATGGTAACGACACAATCACTGGCAATGGCAGCAAGTATGGCTTTGCCCTCGCCAACTTCGGATTTATGGATACTGGTGATGGCAATGACATAATCACTGGTAGTAACATCGATGAGGCGGACGGCATCCTTGATACCGTGGGTACCGGTCTTTTGAACGGAGGAGAATTTGACGGATTTATGTATACTGGCGATGGTAACGACACCATCACTGGCATTTCCACCGCAGAAGATGGTATCGGTCTCTACAACCTCAGGACTTATACCATTGATACTGGCAATGGTAACGATACAATCACTGGCACTGGTAACCGATATGGCATCATCAACGACGGTATCATTAATACTGGTAATGGTAACGATATAATCATTGCCAATGGAGGCTTTAATGTAGGCAATGATCGCAGTGGCAGTGTGTTTTTAGGAAATGGTCAAGACTATCTCAAGGGTTTTGGTAATGGTAGCTTTAATGGCGGAAACGGTCAAGACACACTGGAATTAACGCCAGGGAGTTATACCATTGATATATCGGAAACAGCAGTGAGTTTCACCCAGCCTAGCAGCGACCCCTACGGTAATGGATGGGCTATTATGATAACTTCTGAATTTGAAACACTCATAGCTGGTAGCACAACCTATAACTTCAGTAGTTTAACCAACGGTCAGACAATTTTTGTTGCCTAGCAGTGTATTTGGAAGTAGGGGACAGCGAGTAATGAGAAAAGTTTTGCTGTCCTGAAAAAATCTTGATTCTTTACTGATAACGCTTTTATCAAATCTCCTGAAAGAATTAGAGCTTTGCCTTTGGTGATGGGGTTGTGCTTGTTTGTTTATACTTTGGGCTCAAGATACCTCCCTTCCGGCTTACTACAATCGGATTTACACAAAGTTAGCACTATCGCCCATTTTAAGAGTTAAAGGATGGAGAGAGCGATCGTCCGCAATTCAGAGAGCGAGTATAGTTCTGGAAATCTCCCCGACTGAGAGCGTCCTCATCGCTACCGTCCGCGCGAACGCAGCCCTTTTAATTGCTTATTCTTTCTTTGGAAAGCTGCTAAACCTCCTAAAGCCATAAAGCTACCAAAAACAGTAGCAGGCTCAGGTACGGCTTCTGCATATATGAAACCTCCTGCCCCGCCATATTCAGTCCACATTAATATGTAGCTAAATTTGCCGTCACTGTCATCAATAAGCTGTAGGGGGACAAGAAGTGAGAAGACATTTCCTGACAAGGTGTAGGGAACAGAGCCGCGAATAGACCCCCAACCTCCTGAGGACAAATCTGGGTCAGGTGGAGAAATATTACGGATGCGAACGTCCCCTCCTACATGAATCTCATCCCCCCGGATGAGATATTCTAAATTACTGTAGGAAATGCCTGTATTCCTCAATCCATCTGCATCAATGAAGTATTGAAAAGAGTCAGCTGGTCTGTCATATTCATCAGTTGTAAAGAAGTCGGGGACTCGATTAAATTCTATTTGGAATAGCACCGAGCTACTATCTAAATTAACTTCGGCTGATTGTGAAAGCACCATGAGTGCTGCTTCTGCTGGAAGTCCAGATGTTAGGCCAAAAAGTAAACTACCTATTACTGTCGTTTTGAGAGTTGATATATTCATTTTGATTCTCAACATAAAAAATATAACGTTAATTATAACCTTATCCCATTACTAGATTAGCTGATATTTTATTAACTTTTGTGCAAAGACATTGCCTGGGTTGGCTGATGGCGGGTAAGCTCGAGTAAAATCAATTACCGTGACTGACTCGATCGCCGCCCAACTCAAACAAGCATCAAACGCCTTGTTCTTTCGATCGCGAAACCGACGCTCCCTTTGAGGTCATTAACTGGCAGAAACAGGAACAACTCACCCAGGCGTTGCTGCTGCAACTCACGGAACATCCACCCGATCCTGCCGTGCAAGTAGTTACAGTCGATGAGTTCTTTGATGCAGCCACCCAAGAGGAAGCTTGGCACGATGAAGAAGAACGAGAAACGGCCAAGCGCTTTCAGAACTTGGTTAACTTCCTCAAGCAAAACAAGAAGGCAGTTGCAGGTTTACCGACTGGGCAGTATCGACATGGATGCGTACATTGTCGGGGTGACGGACGGTGGCGGATTGGCGGGGCTGT
This sequence comes from Microcoleus sp. AR_TQ3_B6, assembly GCF_036702785.1. Classification (NCBI taxonomy): domain Bacteria; kingdom Bacillati; phylum Cyanobacteriota; class Cyanophyceae; order Oscillatoriales; family Microcoleaceae; genus Microcoleus; species Microcoleus sp. AR_TQ3_B6. The sequence goes on from NZ_JAUBVJ010000026.1 coordinate 81,728, forward strand.
CTACGAAACTGGTGGAGACAAGATTGCAACAGGCTTTCGCGAGCTATGAATGTTCGTTCAGTCGCGGGTGAGCTTTGCCGCGCGAGCCATGATTAATAACGGCTTGAGTGATGGTGTCAAGCGTGATGTTCTGCACGGGCAAACTCCTTTTTAGCTGTTATTACTGGTATGAACCGCTGCGGTGTCAACCACCCATTCCAACGATCGCGGCTGAAAATTCAGTTCGCGTTTTGCTTTGGCATTCGATACACCTCGCATCTGAGTACCGTAGTAAACAGCATCCGCACCACCTTCCATTTGCAGAGCATCCTCAACCGATACCTGTGGCGGTGGTGGAGCATTCAGCCATTGAGCAAACCCTCTCTCGCCATTCGCGCACCGAATGAGGTCGATCGTCAGCAATCAGATAAATACCAGGATTGCCCTGCTGCTGCAACGGTAGCGATCGTCGCGTCCTCAATGTGCAACCACGACCATACGCCATCACCGTTTCCTACGATCGGGAACTGTTGCTGCCGCACCTGTTGGGCAACATCACCATCGGGATTGAACCAAGTGCCGGGTCCGTAGAAGAAGCCATAGCGTAAGGCAATTCCTTCGAGCCTGGATATTGGCTAAGTTAAGTGGAGAATTATCGATCGGGTTCTCTGAGAAAAATATTTAGCAAACTATCTGGCGAATCATCCGGACAAACAAAATGATGAATGAATCTCTTGATTCAGGTACATATTTCTCAACTCAGGAGAACTAACAATGAAAACCAAGAAGCAATCCCAGAAACAAGTCACAACCCAGCTACAGGTACATTTACCTATTGTCGTCCTGACCGAAAAAGATATGTCTTCCGTCAATGGTGGTGGACAAATTAATGCAATTTAGAGGTTGAGAAATCTCTAAGGTTGCTGGTTGGTAGGAGAGGCTAAGGTAACGAGGACGTTAATCCAAGTTCTAAAAATAAGGAGAAACCAACGAATTCTTTACCCTCCAATTTGTTACAATTCATTTAAACGTGGAGGATTCTACAATGGACAATCAAAAGCAATCTCAGAAACAACCTAAAACACTACCTTTGACACAATTGCCAATTGTAACCTTGACGGAAAAAGATATGTCTTCCGTCAACGGCGGGCGGGTCGGCAGGCCCGGTGGCGAATAGAGTGATTTTGTGACGGAAAAAGATATGTTTCCTGTCAGTGGCAGTGGACAAATCAAGGCGATTTAGAGGTAAGGAACCTCTAAGCTTGTTAGTCTGAGGGGTAAGGTAACGAAGAATTTAATCCGAGTTCGGAAAACAATTCATTTCTTGATACTTATCTTTACCTCCAATTTGTTACAATTCACTCAAAAGCCGAGGATGCTACAATGGACACGAAAAAGCAATCTCAGAAACCAGCTAAAACATTACCTTTGACACAACTGCCAATTGTCACCTTGACCGAAAAAGATATGTCTTCCGTCAACGGTGGCGGCGGCTACACATGGGTTGGTTAATCAACTTCTAAGGTGGCTGTAGGAGGGGCTAACGTAAGGAGGACTTAAATCCTAGTTAGGAAAAAAAGTAGTAAAAAACGACTTCTTTTCCCCTCACTTTGTTAATTTTTTCTAAAATGCGGAGGATTTTATAATGGACACGAAAAAGCAAGACCAGAAACCAGCTAAAACCTTACCTTTGACACAACTGCCAATCGTCACTCTGACCGAAAAAGATATGTCTTCCGTCAACGGCGGGCGAATCGGTCTGCCGGGTGGCGAATAGAGCGATTTTGTGACCGAAAAAGATATGTCTCCTGTCATTGGCAGTGGACAAATCAAGGCGATTTAGAGGTAAGGAACCTCTAAGCTTGTTAGTCTGAGGGGTAAGGTAACGAAGAATTTAATCCGAGTTCGGAAAACAATTCATTTCTTGATACTTATCTTTACCTCCAATTTGTTACAATTCACTCAAAAGCCGAGGATGCTACAATGGACACGAAAAAGCAATCTCAGAAACCAGCTAAAACATTACCTTTGACACAACTGCCAATTGTCACCTTGACCGAAAAAGATATGTCTTCCGTCAAGGGCAGTTTCGCATGGAATGGTGGTTATTAATCAACCTCTAAGGCAACTTTAGGAGGGGCTAAGGTAACGAGGACTTAAATCCTAGTTAGGAAAAAAAGTAGTAAAAAACGGCTTCTTTTCCCCTCACTTTGTTAATTTTTTCTAAAATGCGGAGGATTTTATAATGGACACGAAAAAGCAAGACAAGAAACCAGCTAAAACCTTACCTTTGGTAAAACTGCCTATTGTAGCCCTCACAGAAAAAGATATGTCTTCAGTCAACGGCGGAACTCAAAGGGTATGGGGCGGTTAATCAACCTCTAAGGTTGCTGCAGGAGGGACGAAGCGAACGAGGAATTCAACCCAAGTTCTGAAAAGAAGGAGTAAAAAACTACTTCTTTTACCCTCCAATTTGTTAAAGTTAACTAAAAGATGGAGGATTCTAGAATGGACAATAAAAAGCCATCCCAGAAACAAGGCAAAACTTTACCTTTGACACAACTGCCTATTGTCACCCTGACCGAAAAAGATATGTCTTCAGTCAACGGCGGAACTCAAAGAATATGGAGCGGTTGAGGGATAGCAACTGACCAAGTAAAGATTGGTGCTACCTAGTAGTTGTTCAAACGTTTAAAAAGTTAACCCGGAGAGGATTGCCCTGTTGACAAAAGAGCAATATTTCTATTTCCTCTCTGGGTTATTTGTTTATTAACCAGAATCCTGGTGCTCTACCCTTGTAAGTATGTTTAGTGACCCCAACCCAGACCTGGTCCGCCCAGCTAAAAGTGATGAATTTCTGCCTCCAATCAGTCTTTGGACAACCCTAGGCGGTATATTGCTGATGGGAAGCGTTGGTGCAGCGATCGTCCTCACTGCTATCACGAAATACAATATTACCGTCAAGGCTGCCGCCACCGTCCGACCTGTTGGAGAAGTTCAGATAGTACAAGCAGCGACAGAAGGCAGGGTAGAAAGTATTCCGGTGAAAGAGAACATGGCGGTAAAACAGGGAGATGCGATCGCAATTATCGACTCCTCGCAATCTTTGACTAAAAAAAGTCAATTACAAGGAAGTATCGAGCAAAATCAACTGCAACTGCGGCAAATTACAGCTCAAGTTACCGCTACAGAGGAGCGAATCGCAGCAGAAAATTGGGGGATGGCACGCGCAATTGCTTCCGCCGAAGCCGATTTAAGCCGCAATCAACAGGAATATCGAGAACGAAAACTGACTACAGTTGCCGAAGTTGAAGCAGCCGCAGCTAATTTTCAATTAGCTCAACTCGAAAGGCAAAAAGCCCAAGAAGAATTGCAAAAAGAACAGGCTTATTTACTGAAAATAGCGGCGAATTTAAAAGCAGCAGAGGCGAGTTTAAAAGCGGCAATTTCTAAGCAAAATCGCTATCAACCGCTCCGACAATCGGGGGCTATTTCCCTCGACTTACTAGAAGAAACCCAACGAGCCGTTGAGCAGCAAGAACAAGCGGTAGCCGGAGAAAAAGCAGCGGTGGCAACGCAACGACAAGCCATTGAAAGCCAAAGAAAAACCGTTGAGAAACAACAGCAAGCCGTTGAAGTAGCTGCCGCTAAATTAAAAGTCGTTGAAGCTGCCCTTAATCCTAGTGCCGCACCTGTAGCAATCGCTTCTGAACGAATTGCCCAAGAAAAATCTAAGGGCGAAGCAGGTTTGGCGATGTTAAGAAAAGAACGAGAAGCGCTAATTCAAAGTCGCCATGAAATCCAAAATCAAATCAACCGCGATCGGCAAGAACTCCAACAAATTGGTATCGAACTCAAAAAAACGGTAATTACCGCCTCCGCCGACGGTACTATCCTCAAACTGGAATTGCGAAATTCGGGTCAGGTGGTACGTCCTGGAGAATCCATTGCCCGCATTGCTCCAAGTAATCCCTCCCTTGTGATTAAAGCTCGTGTGGCAGTTCGAGATATTGGCCACGTTCGAGTCTGCAAAGAAGAAAAAGTCTCAGACTGTACGCAGGGCAAAGCTCAAATGCAAGTTTCTGCCTATCCTTATCCCGATTATGGCACACTCAAAGGCGCGGTAAGGGCGATCGCTCCCGATGCGATTACACTTGAGAGCCAGGATACGGGTGCAGCTACTCCCTACTACGAAGTGACCCTTCAACCTGAAAAACTTTATCTAGAGAAGAGCGGTCATCACTATCCCATCCAATCGGGAATGGAAGTTACATCAGATATTATCTCCACAGAAGAGACCGTACTTACATTTATTCTTACAAAAGCAAGACTGCTGACAAATTTATGATTGAAGAGTCTAACTAATTCTCAAATTGATAGAGTTTGGTTGCTTGTCCTCAAAGAGGATTAGCATACAAAACTTCCCAATTTTATCTAAATCGCTGAAATTCTCTCATTCCCTATTTTAGCATTTGATTGAATCCGATGCTTGTGACAAGAAACTAAGTGTCACTAACGTCATCCAAAAGCTATAAAGACATGATGAAAATAATGAATCTACGCTGGCATATTCTGTTGGGTCTGAAATAAGAATGCTTAGATTGGTTAAATATCCTTGTGTTTTACAGCTTGCTGAATCTGACTGTGGGGCAGCTTGCTTCGCTACCGTTGCTAAACATTACGGGCGTACCTTAGCAATCAGCCATATTCGGGAACTGGTAGGCACAGGGCAGCAGGGAACCACTCTGCTAGGTCTGAAGCGGGGGGCGGAGGAGCTAGGTTTCAATGCTCAAGGAGTCAAAGCCTCACCAGAGATTATTGACCAAATCGACGCCCTCCCCCTGCCTGCAATTATTCACTGGCTGGGATACCACTGGGTAGTTTTGTACGGGCGGCAGGGCAAGAAATATGTCATCGCTGACCCGGCTGTCGGTATCCGTTATTTATCTCGCCATCAGCTAACCGAAGGCTGGCAAAATTACATCATGCTCTTGCTGGAAGCAGACCCAATTCGCTTTGCGGAGCAACCAAACGATCGAATTAACATTCTGGCACACTTTTGGCAGCGCATCTGGCCTTATCGAGCCATTTTATCGGAAGCGTTGCTCCTCAATCTTTTCTTGGGTTTGATTACTCTGGCTTTCCCGTTCCTGATCCAAATTCTCACTGATGATGTGCTGGTGCGGGGAGATACCAAGCTGCTCAACGGTGTCATTATTGCCACTCTAGTCATGAGTGTAATCGGTAGCGGACTGAGATTGGTGCAATCAAATTTGATCGCGCATTTTGCTCAACGGCTGGAGTTGGGACTGATTCTCGAATTTATTCGATCAATCCTGCGCTTGCCGCTCACTTATTATGAAACTCATCGCAGCGGTGAAATCATTAGCAGACTGCGAGATATTCAGCGCATTAGGAGTATAATTTCTCAGCTTTTAGTTACTTTACCCAGCGAGTTTTTTATTGCTGCGGCATCTTTGGGTTTCTTAATGTTTTATAGCTGGAAACTGATGCTGCTTGCCAGCTCAATTGCAGCGGTGATGACGCTATCGACGCTGGTGTTGCTGCCAACTATCCGGCAAAAAACCCGAGCTGTATTAGCCGAAGACGGTGAAAACCAAGCAATTCTGGTAGAAACCTTTAAAGGAGGACTCACGCTCAAAACAACCTCTGCCGCACCTCAACTGTGGGAACAACTTCAGAGCCGCTCTGGCAAGGTAGCTAATCTGACATTTCGCACTATCCAGATTATGGTTGTTAACCGCACCTTTTCTGATGTAGTCTCTAATCTCGGTAGTGTGGGTATGCTTTGGTTCGGCAGCCAACTGGTGATTGCTAAGGAAATCAGCATCGGTCAACTGGTCGCTTCCTATACCCTGGCGCAAAATGTAATTCGCTTAATGGCTGATTTGATTATCATCATCAATGAATTTATCTGGATTAGAACCGCTGTGGAACGCCTCACAGAGGTCACTGATGCCAAACCAGAAAGGCAACCAGGTGATATCAAAAAGCCTGTTGTTAAAATTTCTGAAAACGCTGATATTGTTTGCACTAACATTAACTTTAACTATCCCGGTCAAATTGATTTAGTAGAAGATTTTTCTCTGACGATTCCCGGAGGTAAAGTCGTTGCTTTAATTGGAGAATCGGGTTGCGGTAAAAGTACCTTAGTCAAACTCATTGCAGGGTTATATCCCTTGCAATCGGGCAATATTCGCCTGGGAATTTATAACAGTCAAGACCTGGCTCTTGATTGTTTGCGCCAACAGATTATTCTAATTCCTCAAGAACCTCACTTTTGGAGTCGATCGATTCTCGCCAACTTTCGTTTGGGTTCCCCTCACGCTACTTTTGAGGAAATCGTTACCGCCTGTCAGCTAGCTAAGATTGATGAATTTATCAGCAAACTACCTGATAAATATCAAACTGTTTTAGGCGAGTTTGGCGCAAATATTTCTGGAGGACAACGACAGCGGCTCGCCATAGCCAGAGCAATTGTCACCAATCCACCAATCCTGATTTTAGATGAATCAACAGCTAACCTTGACCCAGTGAGTGAAGCCCAAGTCCTAGATGGACTCTTGTCTCACCGCCAAGGTAAAACTACGATTTTGATTAGTCACCGCCCTAGAGTCATCATGCGAGCTGATTGGATTGTGTTACTGGAGCAGGGTCAAGTGAAACGGCAAGGTACTCTTGATGAATTGCAAAAGCAGGCTGGCAACCATTTAGACTTTTTAAGTCCTTGAAAACTATGGAGTGGAACACTAATTAGGGTTTGCTGAATAAGTGTTAAAAGGTAACGGGCTTGGGGGATTCGATAGCGCGGGCAACAGAAGTATGCAGGATAAATAGGTAAAAAAGGTAAACGAAGATTTGGTCTGAACTGGGGTTTCCTTCACTCTGCGTTCTAAGTTGTTCTGCATTTAAATTGCATATTTCGATCCCATATCAAAACTCGTCAAATCCTCTCCCCTTCTCCCCCTCTAATACCATAAACAATCTAGGTGCATAACAGCTTATCACACCACTCGCGTGTACCTCATTTCCCTCACTGCCACAGACAGCGGATAATGCTTCGGCTGCTGCGCCTGGATTTATTCGGATGTTAGTGCAGCCGGCACTTCCTCCCAATCCTCCCAACATCCACCAAACACTTTTTTTGTGCCACATCCTGAACTACCCGCAGTAAGAATTTTGCTAGCTTATTCTAAGGATCGCGAATTAAATAACTTACAATTTTAATTATTATTGTGGGATGGGCGTCCCGCCCGTCCTTTTTGGAC
>NZ_JAUBVJ010000027.1:0-85461 GCF_036702785.1 Microcoleus sp. AR_TQ3_B6
GCTTTCATTTTTAATAATGTATGAAGTTTGGTACAAGTAAACGTGTTGTGAGGCAAGCATCGCGTGCTGTCAAAAAATCCTATTATGTGCGGTATCGCTTTCGCGTGGCTTTACTGAACCATTTAATTATAGTTCTTTTGAGCTGCTCTTCTCTGTTTAACCCTCACGAGTGAGTGTCAGTAACATGATACCTCATCTTTCTGAGAAAGGCTATATTTACTTCTTTTTAAAGTGTCAAATAATTTATTTTTTTCTTTAGTCTTTAGTGCTAACGGGACTTAAACAAAAAAAACGAGCTAAATAAGCTATAATGCTTGCATAGCAAGAATATAACGTTAAATAATGAGCGATGAAAGAGACCACCCCCGTCGCCATGCCCCCCTGCTTTGACCGATGGTGTCAAAGATTTGACAATATTTTTGGTCATATTGCCCAAAAACGGGAGTTTAGGAACTATTGAGGCGGATTATTGGGCGAAAGTGACCGAAAAAACCTTTCCCAGATGGCAGCAAACAGCGTCGGAGTGACTTACCACAAGTTACACCATTTTTTAAAGGAGGCACCGGGAGTCAGCAATGGAACTGAATCAACGCCGTCTAGAGGTAATGAATCAGTGCAGGCAAACCAAGATTAATCGAGGCTAAAGCCTGATCGTTGATGATTCAGGACACCGAAAAAGTGGTAATTTTACAGAAGTAGTGGGACGACAATATATTGGAGAAATTGGAAAAACAGAGAATGGGGTAGTTGCAGTTACTAGCCATCTATATGATGGCATCAAAAGTTTACCCTTAGATAGAAAATTATATCAAAAAGCCGACTCATTACCCAAAGGAAACGCTGACCCAGAATTTAAAAAGAAACCCGAAATAGCCAGAGACTTAATAGACCAAAGTTTAGCCAGAGGATATCAACCAGCGATAGTGCTAATTGATGCCGGGTAGGGAAATAATACAAGTTTTTTACAAGAAGTAGAGAAAAGAAAATTAAAATACATCGGAGGGATTGCCAAGAACCGTAAAGTAATAATTCAAAAAGTCGGCGATGAAAAAGAGGAAATTAGAGTAGATAATTTGGCTTCATCCTTGCCCTCTGATGCTTTCAGTAGAATTCAGCTATCCGTAGAAAAACCGAAAACAGTCTGGGTAGCAACAAGAGAAATTGAGTTGTCAAAGTTGACAGGCAAAAAAGTAATCGCGAGCGTCATGAATGCAGATACTTTCGAGCAAGCTAGTGATATTGATTATTTGATCGCTAATGTTGACTTATCTACAGCGACAGCGGAGTGGATAGTAAATACCTCTGCAAAAAGAAATTGGATTGAAGTTTTCTATCGGGAAGCAAAGGGATGGTTAGGGCTAAAAGAATATCAAGGAGCGAGATAAACGCAGCCTAAAAAGGCATTTGATTTTGGTGTTTTGTGCTTACAGTTTCATCCTCTGGCATACCTTAACCTGCGGATTAAGACGTAGGTGGGCAAATAAACCTTTAAACACCTTTACAGAAGCGCTGGAAGCGTTTAGGACAGCGATATCTTTTCGGTTTGTCAAATGGCTGAACGAAAATTGGGACGTATTCTCTGCTTACAAAGCTAGTTTAGGCTTTGTTTGGGCTTGAAATTTGTTTAAGTCCCGCTAATGCTGCTTGTTTATGAGCAATTATCACCTGATTCAATTCCTCATAAAGCATTTTTGTAACCTGAAATCTGCCTACTGTAACATTAGCATTCGGACAATTTTACTAATGGCTTATAATTTCCCATCCTATCTATACTTACTTATTTTATTCGATCTCATACTTTTTACCCCCCCTTTAAGCATCACTTTCTCTATCTATGACTGCTTTTTTTATGCAACTAACCCTATTGATCTATGTGTTTCTAGGTCGAATAAGACCACAATAAATTTTCCTGTTTCTTTCACTAAACTAATTTCATCTCTGACTAACTTACTTAAGTTTTATACATGGATAGGCAAGATTCTCTTAAGTAGGTCGGCGGGAAAATTCATAAGTATGTAACAAAATATTAAGTAGGGTGACTGGACTTGAATTTAATACGTTGTGTAGGGTAATTTCCTCTTTTTCCTCTAACTTCTACTCCATAAATTACGGCGTAGGCGAGTTCTAACTCATCATCAAACATTTGTCCGGCTAATTCATCTTCTTTAATGTGTTGCCACTCTAATTCAAGTGGGTTCATTTCGGAACAATATTTAGGCAAGAAAAAAATATATAAACCCTGACCTTCCCACTTTGACCACAACTGTTTAACCTCCTGACATCGGTGTATTAGACCGTTGTCTTGTACTATAATTCCAATCCGTTTCATTTGAGCCGCTTCTTCTGCTTCTTTCTCCATCATCTGAATATAAGCTTTTCGATCAACACCTCCAATTACCAAACCATATACAAAGCTACTTAAAGGTTCAAAAAGCCCCACAATACTTAATCTACAACCTCGCTTTTTAGTTTGTTGTATCCGTTTTTGCTCACCTTTTTTGTAATAGGTATAACTAGCTTTACTCCACGCACAAAATCCTGATTCATCTAAATATTTTAAGTCAATTTCTCCGGCTGCCGCTGCTAATTCCAGCATATATAGGTCTGATTCCTTTATTTCTCGTTCTTTCGAGTCTTGTTTTCCTTTATGACTGGGACTAGCTCTTTTCCAAATGATGCCCTTTTTTTAGTACCCGTCTTAGTCGGTCGGGACTTAATTTAATCGACCCCTCTTTTTCTAATTTATCAGCTAATTGAAAACTGTTATATGTACGTGGTTCTTTTTTTAAGCATTCTTCCAAAAACTCTATATCCTCTTCTTTCCATTTTGCTTTTACCCCTCGACCTGGTTTTTCCCAAAGGCTTTCTCTACCAAATTCTTCCCATTTATGTAAGACTGCTCTCACTGTTTGTGAAGCCCAGTTAAAGTGAGTAGCTATTTTATCAACATACCAGCCATGTGCATTTAACCTGATTACTTCTGCTCGATCTTTGACTTTTTGGGGTACCTTCGCACTTCTCAGATTAAATAGGGTTTTGTCTTGCTTTTGAGTCAGAAATACTCTTAATCGAGCGCCCATATATTAGTTACCCCACTATAGCTATACCTTTATTTATTTATCTTAACATAGTTGTGTTTTTTCTCGCCGACCTACTTAGTTACATATTTTACCATTGACCAACTACATCTTCTGTTAATTTATTATTTTTATTCCCGTTATTAATATCACTATGGCTAACTTGTTTAGTAATACTTTCGGCATATCTAGGGGTAAAGCTTTTCTTTTTTTCTACAAAATTTCAGGTTTCACTAAAAGGTTTTTGGCAATTTTCACACGGGAATCGGCGCCGATTTACTTTGAGAATTACTTCTTGGTCACGCTAAGGTAAATCTCTCACCATAATTCCTTGATTTTGATGAAGACGATGGCTGGCTTGACCACATCGTGGGCAAACTGCTGTTTTATTCTCCGATTTCACCGCGAAAATTAATGTTTCGCCTGTCTGTTTTTTATTTTATACTATGACCCCCCAGTAAATTTATATATTTGTCATTAACCTCTTTAGAGCTTATTCCTTTAAAACCTTTTTTTGAGCCTTTGACTAACATTTGAGCAGCGGTAAGTACGGAAGAGCCGCGAAACCTTCCTCCAACTAAGCTACTACGCAGCTAAACCGGATAAAATAGCATTGCCTTTATTTTTGATTTTTCTATCCCATTTAATAACCATTTCTCCTTCATTTAATAATCTATTTAACAATTCCGACAATTCTTCTACTGACTTAAACAGGCGATGTGCTATATATTCTTTCGCTGAATGCCCGACCAATTCAATCAAATTATAATCCGGGCTGTAAGCTGGCAAAAATTCTAAAATAATATAAGGTATTTCGGCTGATATTTTACTCAAAATGTCTTTCTTTTTATGAAAACTAGCATTATCTAGAATAATTACAATCTTAATTCCAGATTCGGCAAAATCTTCAGCTTGATTACCCAGTTCTCTCCATTCTTGAAGTAGCGAATTATTTAAGGCATTAATTTGCTCATAAAACGTATCAGAGTCTCCTTTTTTTATTACAAAATTTAACCTTTCTTTGTCATGATATCTCCACCCATTCATGAGATTTACTCTGCCTCTTATCCTTTGATCTGTGATCTTCTTTCGACGACCTTTTTTACCCCAAGTTTTTCTTCTTATCACTAGTAAACTAAATCCACTCTCACGCCCTTTACCATACCTGTAAAAGCTCTGGTGTTTGTTTAGTTATTCTTAAATACTCCGATAGCTTCTGTTTAAATGCTTCTCTTTCAATTGGATTTTGTTGATACTCTAAACTATATTTAGCCCAAATATAAACGTATTTTTTTTAGGTAGTATCCTGGATATTTGGAACTCAATTTAATTCCTGTGACTTTTTCTAAATATGTTGCTAATCGGGCTGCCGTCCATCTCCCAAATTCATATCCATATTCTTCCGGAGCTTTTTCGATTGTATTTATCAATATTTGTTCATACCCTGGAGTGACTTTGCGAAATTTTGCTGGGCTTCTTTTATCTAAAAAACTCTCCAAATTATCTGGGTCGCCATGAACTGACCAATAAGCTACTGTTGTGTAAGCAATCTCCATAAATTCACTAACTTCTCGATAAGTTTTTCCGTCATTTATTAGCAAGAAAATTAGAACCTTTTCCCTCACGTAATTATCGTCAGACTCTTTTATTAGTTTAATGAGTTTCTGTTTTTGATTTTGAGATAGATGGTTTTTGGCTGGCATACATTATAACTAACGATCGCTTATTTTATATTTATATTATACAATCTAGCTGCGTATCAGCTTAATCTCTCGATTTTCACGCTCTCCCCAGAGATAACTACAAATATCGTCTCCTTGAAGATGACACTCATCTCAAGCATACACAGCCAGCTTTGCCGGCTCTATAGCTGTTTGAAATACCTTTAATATTTGGCCAATTTTTTCATTATTTTTTTTGATGTCCTCTGTAGGTTTTTGCAGATTTCATCTATTTACTTTTTCTCAATTTAAGTGACTAGAGCGCCAAAATTTATAATAATTATTTCTAGACTAAATATAATCTCATAGGTTTCTATTAGATGTCTTTCCAATTCCGATATATTCCTTCTTGCTCGCGGATAAAGCCCGACCATTTTTTCGCTTTTTGTTGATCTGTTAAGTAGGTGTTTGACCCTTTATATCCTAATTTTAGGCCCGCTAATTCTCGCTGTTTATACTTTTTTCAGTTTGATAAATAAAACTTTTTGATACGGTTAATCTCTGTTTAATTCCTTGATAGTTCACCCCTAATAATCTTAATCTAACGGCTTCTCCTCTCTTCCCTTCTCTCACATCTCTATCGTTATCAACAAAATCTTGTAACTCAGCAAGCTTTCTTTGAGTTCCTGATTTTATTCAATTGACATCTCTTTATCTGGAAAACTAGGACTTTTATTTTCAGTCTATCATCCTTCCTTAAATTGTACAACTTATTTAGACGTGCTATAGTGCGATCGCCACTCTAGCGAACTGAGCGTTAGTTGGTAGTTATCAAACCATCGGAGCAAATCCTGTCGAAACTTTATTGAAGAGACGATAAAATTGAGTTGAGAACTCTAAAAATAAACAACTCTCAATACTTAATAAAGTAACCCAAAGAGACTCACACCCATGTCACAGGCTTATTTAGCAAGCTAAGCAGCATTTTAATGGTCTCTAAAGAAATAATCAAACAATGAGTGGGGTGGGTAAGCGAGCCCGCCCGCAATATGGAATTTAAATACACAACAGCTTATCTAATAAGTTGTTTTTAAGCTCTGAGCCAAATATTAACCTTATTTTTAATTCTGTTCTCGCTTTAACAATCAACTATCCTTCATTTAAAAGCTGATGTAATAAATACTCTGGCTCTTCAATTGATTTAAACATTGCCTTAGCAATATATTTTTTCATCGAAGGTCATGCACATTCAATTAAGTTATAGTCGCAGACTCTATTCGGCGAGTAATTTTCCAGAAAAATTGAGCAGGTGGATTTAATGGGTTTGAGGTAATTTTTTTTTACTTTTGGGTTCCACGACTTTAGCCATTAGTAATTAGTCAGCAATTAATAGTTATTAGTCAGATGACCGCATAAAAAGGGAAGAATATCTAATTTTGCAGTCTTGCCTGTTTATTTGCTAAGGTAGAGGTGGCGCTCTGTCATCAATAAACGTTAGATCTATGCACAGGTTATTAACTGGGAAACTGCGAGTAGAGTATTTAACTATACCGATCGCCAATCTTCCAGCAAATCTATCCGGTACTAAAATTGTACAGCTTACTGACTTTCACTATGACGGGGTGCGACTGTCGGAATGGTTGCTAGAAGAGGCGATTGCTGCGGCCAATGAAGCCGAACCAGACCTGATTTTTTTAACTGGCGACTTTATTACCTACGATCCCGCACCTATTTACGGTTTAGTGCAGCGATTGAAAAGCTTGCAAAGTCGGGCGGGAATTTACGCGGTTTTGGGCAATCACGACCACTATTTGCCAGGGGCAAAGAGAGAGGTTGCTAATGCTTTAAATAGCGTAGGGATTCGGGTTTTGTACAACGAAGCAATCTATCCTTTGGGGTCGCAATTGGCTTTAGTTGGGTTCGCAGATTTTTGGTCTGGCGATTTTGCGCCTAAACCTGTAATGGCATCAATAAATCCCGCTATTCCTCGGATTGTATTGTCTCACAATCCTGATACTGCTGAAAAGCTGCAAAATTGGCGGATTGATTTGCAGTTGTCTGGACACACTCACGGCGGTCAAATCGTTATTCCCGGTATCGGGCCTTTGTACGCTTGGGTCAGAAAAATTGGCTATTTCATTCCTAAACCAATCCGAAAGTTCATTCCTTTTGTGTCGGGTGGCAATCGAGTACTTACTCACTGGGAATGGGCTAGCGGTTTGCATTCGGTTGGGAGTAATTTGCTGTACGTGAATCGCGGTTTGGGAACTTATGAACCCGGGAGGCTATTTTGTCCGCCGGAGGTTACAGTAATTAGTTTGGTTTGTCAACATCCGTAAGGGCTGGTTTACGGCGTCAACTTTCCCGGAAACAGATAATATTTGTACAAAACTAGCCCGGGTTTTTCCGAAAGTAAATAAAGTTATATAGCCGTTCTCAAGCGTGGTGAGGTATGCCCGTGGGCCCTATGCCCACGGAGGCCTATGCGGACGGCCAGATAGTACCTCATCTTACTGAGAAAGGCTATATATGCCGAAGGTGAGGTCTGCATGGCTACCTAAAAGTGTTTTGGGCAATTCCTATTATTATTAGCTGGCTTGTCCAAAGCGATAGCCTCTGCCGTAGACAGTGTGAATTAGCACAGACTCGCCCGGGGCTTCTATTTTGCGCCGCAGCAGGCGAATTTGAGCTGCTAATACATTGCTGCTGGGTTTTTCTGCTTCACTCCACAAATATTGGTGGATTTGTTCGTGTGTTAGCAATTGACCGGGATGGCGCATTAAGTATTCTAATAACTGACATTCTTTTTCGGATAAGTCAATTGTGCGATCGCTCCGATAAGCTAATTGATTGTCGTAGTCTAGCTGTAAATCTGCCACTTGTAGCCGCCCGACAGCAACCTCAGCATCAAAAGTAGGAGGCCGCCGCAGCAATGCGCGGACTCTGGCTAGCAGTTCTCGCAGTTCAAAAGGTTTGACTAAATAGTCGTCTGCACCGGCGTCGAGTCCTTGTACTCGATCGTCTAGGGTATCTTTGGCGGTGAGAAATAGGACTGGCGTATTCCGTCCTTGCGATCGCAACTTCTGGCAAATTGCCAGTCCCGTTTGTCTCGGCAGCATCCAGTCCAAAATCAGCAAATCGTAATTGCCCTGCATTGCTAAATTACTGCCACTTGCTCCGTCAAATGCCACATCAACTGTATAACCTTCGCGGGTTAAAACTCGACTCAAAGGGTCAGTCAACTCAACTTCATCATCAACTAAAAGAATCCGCATCCTGATTTCAAATTTGAGATTTGAGATTTTAAGTTAAGTAAACTGATTTTTACTACATTTTCAAATGTGCAATACTTTCCGATTCGCTGCAAGCTGCTGCTACCCATTCCTGGATTGCAGGTAGTGCCAAAATTGCATCAGCATAAGCTTTTGTTTCTGAATCTAATTTGACTTCGTAGGTGACAAAACGCATGATAACGGGGGCAAACATAGCGTCAACAACTGTGAATTTTCCGAACAGCATATTGCCGCCTGTTCCGAATTTTTGGCGGCATTCGCGCCAAATGGCAAAGATGCGATCGATCTCTGCTTCTACAGCGGGAGTTATTCCTTCTCCCGGATAGCGGTTGCGGCAGTCCATCGGCATATTTTCGCGCAAATTTTGGAACCCCGCGTGCATTTCGGCACATATCGAACGGGCGATCGCCCGTTCTGCTACATCGGCCGGCCACAAATCATTAGCAAAGCGTTCTGCAACGTATTCGCAAATTGCTAAAGATTCCCACACTTTCAGCTCGCCGTCGATTAAAACTGGCACTTTTCCCGAGGGAGAATAGCGCCGAATTTCCTCATAGGTTGTCGGGCAGTATAAGGGGATTCTCACCTCGGCAAATTCTAGTCCAGCTTGTTTCATCGCCAGCCAAGGACGCAGGGACCAAGAGGAATAATTTTTGTTGCCGATTACCAGAGTCAATTTGGTCATATTTTAGCTGTCAGCTATTGGCAATCGCCGGTTAAATTTTAAGTTTTAGAGTTGAATACACAAAGGCGTGACACACCTCGGGCGATCCTCTTCGAGGGCTTCGCTAACGCGCGATCGCGCAGTTCTGTGCGCCAACCTCTGCAAGCATTTTACATTAACACCCTCCCAGCGTTCCGCCTTTTTCTGGAAACTTCGATCGCGGGGCTTGATGGAACACACTTGATTTCATATGGGATAAGAAGCCTCTGTCCCTGGCGATTCTGGCGTGGTTAGCAGTAGGTACGGCTACTGTATAGTTTATTTCCTCGACCTCTACACCACCCCCTGAGAGGATTTCATCTACTGTAAGTTTTTTTAGGGAATCCGGAGCTACACTGTGAAAATTTACGTCAACTTCTTGAGTATCAAACTCTTGATTGTTTTCTCTACTGACCGCCCCTTAAAAAAGTGACTAAATATAATATATACCCAAACAAACAATCGAGCAATACCAAAAATTTATTTTCCGCTATGAACTCTATGTGTTATTCTGAGTTTGGTAAAAGCTGTTTCTGCTTGTGCCGACCTCGCCCCCTTCCCAAACTGAGCAATTTACCCTCTAAAATTTGACATGATTACTGTGGCACTTCCCAAAGGCGGACTGTTAGGAGATAGCATTCGGCTGTTTAAATCGGTTGGATTAGACTTCAGTGCTTTTCTCGATTCCTCTAACCGACAACTTCAAATTTATGACCCTACCGGAACTGCTAAAGCTTTGCTAGTAAGGACGCACGACGTGCCGGTTTATGTGGAATACGGTCAAGCAGATTTGGGGATTGCTGGTTATGATGTTTTGCGGGAAAAAACTCCGAAAGTTGCCAATTTAATAGATTTAAAATTTGGCAAGTGTCGGCTGTCTGTGGCCGTGAAGGAATCTAGTTCTTATCGACGAACGGTGGATTTGCCTCCTCACGGTAGAGTTGCTTCTAAGTTCGTACACTGTGCAAGGGAATATTTTCACAATTTGAATTTGCCGGTGGAAATTGTGCCGCTTTACGGTTCTGTGGAGTTGGGGCCGATTACGGGTATGTCGGAGGCAATTGTGGATTTGGTTTCGACGGGCAAAACTTTGCGGGAAAATGGTTTGGTGGAAATTGATGTTTTGTTTGAAAGTTCGGCTTATTTAATCGGTCATCCTTTGAGTTACCGTTTGAATGCGGGGGGGGTTAATGAGTTGATCGGGAAGTTGAGAGAGCAAGTTTTGACGACTGTTTGATGGTCTAACATTAGAGTTTTATCATAAAACTAATTTAAAAAAGTCTTGCTACAACCCTCAATCTGATACCAATTATTAAAAGTACCCCTACAGATGCTCGCGTACTTTTCAGAATTGGTATTGATTCGTAGCCAGGACTTTAGCCGTTATTTGCGCTCAAAAAGAGGAGTGATATCAATTCCGGTTGCACAGGAATTATTGTTGACTGTTGACTGATGACTGTTGACTGTTGAAGGAGAGGTCGAAAAACTGAATGATAGTTGAGTATTGAATGTTGATGAGATTTTACAATTCCTCAGCTAGCGGAGTTGAAATGAAGTGCTCGCTACGAAGGGGATTACTTTAGCTTAGCTTTTATTTGCGCTCTCTTGAGAGGACTGGAGTCCTCACTACGAACCGATAGGATGGATCAAACTGAATTACTCACTACGAACAAGTTCTATTTAGCTCATTTCAGGGCGGCTACTTGTAGGTATCAAACCTAGTTTTTCCTGGCAGCGATTTATATAAAAACTGACGACTGTATCAGCAGGGTTTTGTTCGATTAGTTGCTGAAAATATCCCAAGGCGGCGACATATCTTTCGGATTGCCATCCTTGAATTCCTTTGTCAAATAAAACCTGGGTAAGCAGTTTTACCTTGGAGTCGGGACTGGAGGCGCTCCAGATTTCGTAGATTTCAATAGCTTGCTGCTTGCCGCGCGGGGTTACTCGATCGATCCAGCGATAGTAATAATTGTTGCTTGGCAAATCGCTGTCTGCTGCCGTCGCCCCAGAATTAGAAATAATAGTCTCCTGTGTTCCCACTTCCAAATCGCACTTTAATAATAGACTTTCTTTTGAGTTTGAGTTCGGACTTATGCCATTTAGAAATTCTCTCGCATGAACGAGCGCATTTTCGCTAACAATAATTTGGCAGCCGTATATTTTAGTTAAATTTTCTAACCTAGAAGCTGTATTGACTACATCGCCGATGACTGTAGAGTCCATGCGGCGATCGGAACCCAAAGTGCCGATCATGCCGATACCTGTGTTAATTCCAGTACCGATATTGAGTGGATTTTCTAAATTGTATTTTTGGCGGCTGGCATTAAATTTCTGCAAACTTTCTTGCATTGCTACTGCGGCTTCGATCGCATCCATAGCGTGAGAATTCGGCTTGTCAAATACTGACATGATTGCATCGCCTAGGTATTTGTCAATAAACCCGCCGTGGGACGTTATGCAATCGTTCATTTTAGTAAAAAAAGCGTTCAACCATTCAAAAGTCTCGCGAGCTTCTTGAGATTCTGCGATCGCAGTAAACCCGCGAATGTCGCAAAATAAAATAGTCAGCTCTTCTTCTGTGACATTGCCCAACTGAATAGATTCTATTCCTTGCGGCGCAATTCGTCCGAGAAGTTGCTCCGGCACAAATAGCTGAAATTTTTCTGAAAGATATTCGTTTGCCTCCCAAGCGGCGGCAATTTGGCGCTTGCTTTGCTCTTTCACTTGCTGGTTGAATTGGGAAGATACAGCTTGCGATCGCATTTGACTCAACTGCAAAATATTTTCAACTTTCGCCAGCAGCAAGCGACTGTTAAAAGGCTTTGTCAAATAATCATCTGCCATCATTTCTAACCCTCTGAGGCGAGAGGTATCGTCATCGAGGGCAGTCAAAAAAATTACCGGTACAGTTTGCAATGCCGTATCCTTCCGCAGGATCTCGCACACATCAAAACCGTTCATCTCCGGCATCATAATATCCAGTAAAATTAAATCAGGTCGAGATGCGCGGGCGAGGGAGAGCGCTTCAGCGCCAGATTGCGCCGATACTGTGGCGTATCCTTTCAGCTGCAATAACTCTTCAAGTAAAGTCAGATTAGCTGGCTCGTCATCAACCAACATGATGCAGGGCGACTTGTTTGACATGGAATATATATATTGAATTTAGCTCGGGACTTGCGCCTGGGGGACCTGGAAAACTGGTTAATTCCTATATTTCTCGTTACTAAACTCGATATTTTTCGTAGGAACCGGGTTTCTGAGGCAAGTGTGCGCAAGTCCTATAGATATTTATCTAGTATTGAGTTTAACCTTTCTTGTTATCAATTCTCATAAATGGCTGTGCTGGAACTGCAAATAATAATTGTTAGGTAAGAAAAGAACGGACAGTAGCGATCGTCAAATTCAAATCCAGCGGCTTGCTCAAATAAGCAGAAGCGCCCGCTTCCAAACATCGCTCGCAGTCACCGGGCATCGCCATCGCCGTCACCGCAATCATCGGTACCGAATCCCAGACAGGATCTGCTTTAATTCGGCGCATCAACTCAAAACCGTCAACATCCGGCAACTGAATGTCCATCAAAATCAAATCCGGCACCAACTCTGGGGCAGTAGAGGCGGCGAGAATACGATCGACCATAGCCGAACCATCCGCGAGTATCTCTACCCCGTACCCCTCCAATTCCATCACCTCAGAAATTAACATTTGGTTAAAAGGCTGGTCTTCGACAACCAAAACCCGCTTGCTGCCAATTGGTAAAGCAATGGCACAAGCAGGGATTAACTTGGAATCCAAGGCACAAGAAGCAAAGTTTCCCAACTGTTGACGCATCTCCGTCAAAGGCAGCCAAACGCGGAAAAGACTTCCCCGATCGCAAACCGATTGAAAAGAAACAGTTCCCCCGTGCAATTCTGCCAGACGCTTAGTCAAAGCCAAACCCAAACCTGTACCTTCGTGCCGCCTAGTCAGGGAAGAATCCACCTGTTGAAAAGGTCGAAATAGCAAGTGCCAGCGGTCTTGAGGAATGCCGATGCCGGAGTCTTTCACCTCAAAACAAAAATAAGGAGTGTTGGGATTTACAGGAGAACAATCCGGCCGGTAGTCGCCCTTTATTTCACTGCCGTAGACGAGACGCCCGCTGAGTTTTACTTGTCCCTGTTCTGGGGTAAATTTGATGGCATTGGAAAGTAAATTAATTACAATTTGTCGCACTCGCCGTTCGTCGAGCAAAACTTTAGTAATGCGGTAGTCTAGTTCTAAAGACAAAGCTATCCGCTTTTTGTCTGCCCGTGGCTGCATCATTTTCAGACAGTCTGTCGCCAGATCGTGAACGCGAACCGGCTGTAAATTGAGTTCTACTTTCCCCGCTTCAATTTTAGAAAGGTCTAGAATATCGTTGATTAGCTGCAACAAGTGCTGGCCGCTTTTTTCTATCAGTTCTACATAGTTGATTTGTCGATCGCTCAACTGTCCTGCCGTTTGCCGCAGCAGCAAGTCAGAAAAGCCGAGAATACTGTTGAGAGGCGTCCGCAATTCGTGGGACATCGAGGCTAAAAACTCGGATTTCAACTGAGAAGAATACTCTAATTCTTCGTTAACTTGGCGCAGGTTCTCTTGTGTCTGAGCCCGCTCGATCGCCGCCCCCAGAGTCCGGCAAGCAGCCTCCAGCACTTCTTTGTGGAGGGGGGCTTGCAGTTTTTTGACGTTGCGGGACTCCAGCGTCAGCACTCCGATGATCGTGCCGTTGGTAGCTGCGATCGGAAAAATCCCCAGTTGTCCGATTCCCGGATGCCGAAATTCCGGCACGGCATTGGGATTTTGGGGATAATCCTCGATAAACAAAGGTTTACCTGTTTTCACCACTTCCCACAGCAAACCCATGCCGTAGGGAATGCCTTTGTCGAGGAATTCTTGCATTCCTGCGGTTACGGGTTCCCCGTAAGTAGCCAGAAATTGACTAGAAATTTGGTTGCAAATTGCCCTCGCTTGCCGGTCGTTTCCTTTGCCGTTAATCACCTTGACATCTCCGAAAGCTGCATTCATTGCCTCTACCAGATAGGTGAGGGCAAACTGACCTATTTCTTGCAAACTGTCAGAGTTTTGCAGGCGTTCGGTTAAACCTAAAAGAAATCTCAGCCGCCTGACTTCTGCGTTCAAGCTAGCTTGGGAGTTTTGGTATACCGTAACGTCTCGAAAGGTAAACAGCCGTCCGCCACTCTTGGTAATCGTGGCGCACACTTCCAAACAAACCGCATTGGATTGCTCGAAATAAAATGATAAACTTTCATCCTCAGATGTTTCCAGTGCTTGCTGAAACTCTTGCCACTGCTGAACGGACAAGTAACCCCGATCGACAATTTCCGCAAACACCAAGTGGCACTTCGGCTTTGTTGCCAGCCATTCTGGGGACAGTCCCCAGGTTTGGGCCAATTTGTTGTTAAACAAAACTAAGCAGTCATACGAGTCGAACAGAGCGATCGCATTGTCCACTTGATTGAGAATCAGTTCTTGGTCTGGGCTCAACTGCTGCCAGTCTATCTCCATTTTCTTTGTGTCTGTAGCTCTTAGTTTTGTTGTCATAACTTTCTACGGATATGGCAAGAGTTCTTTGATAACTCTTTACTTACTGTTACATAATTTTACGTTCTTGGGCAGTGAGGGCGATCGATCGGCCTTGTGATCTGAGACACTTGCTGGTTTTGGAGGGCGATCGGAGCGGGTTTTAGAGTTACATCAGCTACCCTGCTTGATTATAAGGCAATAAGGGGGGAAAGCCTCATGTAGAGAAGGATAATCTTTTAATAAGAATGCTGTCGAAGTTAATGGCATCCGATTTGAAATAATTATGCCCGAAATAGTGTTCGTTCTGCCCATAGCAAAAGCTAAACTAGGTAATAATACATCTGTACACTTAGGTCTTCGGATTACCCACCATACGTCAAACCCCTATTGTTTTAGCTTTTAGAGACCCTTGATTCCATAAACTATAGCAGACGGTAAAAATATTAATGGCGGTCACCAGCCTGACCTCTATTTACCCCCAGAGAAATCAAATTTTCATCTAACTAAGCCGGGAAAGTCTGTGACGTTTTCTCAGCCCGCTCATTTTTCTTGACCGCGAAAATATCCCCCTCGAAGAAAGGACGACAGAAATTTAGTATTATCGCTACCTTTTACCAGCTCTATATTTTTTATATTTCAGCTAATTAACCTAGGAAATTATTCTATTCTGTTCAATTATGAAATCACTAATAAAAAAGTCAAATACTATCATAATTTGATGGATGAGGAATGGTTTAATGCCATGTGGACAGGGCAAGTATTTACCCCTTATGTAGATGTTTACCTAGTGGATGCACAAAGTTAAATTGAATTTGATTAAGTATTTGCACTTGATAATATCCGTGTTTCGACTGCATCATGCAAAAAGTGCGATCGACTACAATTACATCAGGTCAAAAGTGCGATAGACCTTACACATCACATAAAAAGCGCGATCGACCTTTCGGCTTGTATCACACATTTAAGTAAAAATACTTACATAAAACACTTAGACTCAGTTGAGCAAGATTAGAGACGAAATTGTATTTTGTGCCGCTGTCGAATCACCAATTTTCTAGTCGATCGCATAGGATTTATAATCCTAGCCAACAATCACTTTTGAAAATTGTGTGAAGTTAAAAGAGTCTCTTGTAAAAAATCTGTAAACTTAACTTCACTCTACCTACATATAAATACCCGCTTGAGCATAAAGAAAGCGATTTAATGTCAACCTCAAAAACTTCAAGAAATACACTCAGACTGTACTAAAATAATTTTGATAGCCTGTGCGTAATCGAAATTTATTCTAGCCGTTAATTCAGGTAAATAAAAAATTACAAAGCTTAACAATGCTGTCTATTTTGTTCAGCGAGCTTTTCACTAGATACATTTGTGGCATCGCTATCAATCTATTCATTAATTATCAGGCACATCAGGAGGACTTATGAACTACTGGAACCTTACGGTGAAAAACATTAGTTCAACAGACGTGATTGCCGACAACCATCAAAGCTAGCTAGCAATCAGTTTTGTATCAGTTGCTATCAAACAATTGACCCAATTCCCCCCTGGGAGCTGAAGTCGGAGTTTGTGGCAGCGACTAAAAAAGAAATGGTCTCTCAACATCACCTATCAGAGCGTTTAAAACTGCAATTATCCTACGGTTATCCGCCTGGTAGATAGCGGAATATACCTGAAAATTATTGGTCAAATCCTTCGTCTTATTGATCGAGTTTTGGGCAGGCTCGGAATGATTGCCAGCCTTTTAACTGGCAAAAACAGACTATAAAACAAGTCATGTTTAGCCGTTCCCCGATGTGGGAACTCTCAGCGCGAGGTATCAAAAAACGCCCGCTATTTGGATGGTAATTTGACGGTTTTGGCATTGCCTATCCCTACATCAGAAATCCTCAAGTAACTCCTAGAAAAGTTGAGAGAGGGCGGACACGCACCATTCACCTGCCCTACCCTAAATCGGTTTGTTGGTGCTTCACTTACTTGAAAAAGTGCTGTATTATTGTTAGGTTACGGTTAGTAAAAATTAGGGGTTTGCGAGTTTGCCTTGCTGGGGGCTTAGTAGACCTCTTGCATAAGTCATTGCTTGATACAAAAACCGCAGATGTAAGGCAGATAAACACAGATTAACGCAGATAATTGAGGGAATTGAAAGCGATTTTTGTAAGAGGTATAGTCCGGGGAAGGCGGAAAGAAAGCTGGTAAAATAGGGTAGGGTGCGCACTGCGCACCCTACAAATCTGAGTTGGGGTGCAAGTCTTGTTAATGTTTATTAGGATTTTTTGGAAAAGGAATGCCCAAACTTTCGTGAAAAACAAGCTGAGTTTTATAAGTCAAGCGCCGGTTAACTTGTTTGATAATTTTTTCCAAAAGCGCATTGCCGGTTTTTTCTATCAAAGGCTGAGACATCGATCGAATAAACTTGGGAAAGCAAACTCCCACAGCCAAATCTAGCTTCCACGTAGCACTGGTAATCGCAGGCGGCAGCTTAGCACGTTCCGCACTCGGCCAATCGGCGGCAAACTCCACAGAGCGGATCTCCACTAGCTTCATTGCCGATCGAAAATCTACTTCATACCCGGGCGAGGTATAATTCGGAACCGGAATAGTTTTAATCCAATAGCAGCCTTCAGCGTCAGGCGGCAGCAACTCTAAACCAATTCTCGCTTCAACGCGGTAGCCAAAAGCCCCAAAACGGCCGATTAATAAATCATAGCCGTTTTCGCCGATCGGCTCGGCCTTCATCGGCGAAGCGCAATGGCAAAACCAATTCTTGTGGTTGTTCAAATGCTTCGCCACCGTCTCCGCATCGGCGTACATCTCCATGCTGTCTTCAAAATGCGTGTGAAACCAAATCGGCTCAACTTCCTCTCCTGCATCCGCGCTTTGACTTTGGGGCTGTTGGAAACTCCCATCTGGGTAGTAATTTTCCTCAGAAGCTTCAACAGTTTGATATTCAGCGGGATCCTGCTTCATCGTCTGCTCTCCTGTTATAGCTAGTAAAAGTATAGTCATTTATCGCATGACATGGGAGGCATTAAGTCCCTCCCCTTTCGCTTGTACTTTGAGCGGATTGACCCGCCTCGGCTGAACTACGCAGCTCCCTATCCCATTACTAAACGCATTTGGGATTGCTTTTCTCAGAATATTGTAAGCACCGTTAACATCGGAATTGATTAATTGACCGACCGATGTTTTGTACAATCCTCTCTTGATTCGCTTGCCACTAAATATGACATCATTGCCAGTCTGTCCATAAACAGGGATTGGGTCTAAATTGAGAAAACTTGATTGAGAAGTATAAGATTCTTCTTGCTGTAGCACCTTAACCCCAACTAATTGAGCTTTGTATTCCAACATCTCAATTAGTCGAGCATGAGGAACGTTGACAAAGTTTTGATTAGTTTGCTTCCCTAAGTTGCTCTCGTTTTTCCATTGTACATTTTTGCCAATTACTAGCGTCTCAATTTGTTTGGCGACAAGAAGATCAACGATCTTGCGACTGGTATGGTGCAAATAGTTATCGACTTTTTGATTGCGACAACGAGTTAAACGCTGAATGCGGGATGAGGTCTTGCGACCTCTTTTCAACTGAGATTGTAACTGTGCTTTACGTTTGTTGTAGAACTGATTAATTGATTTCAATGGTCGCCCGTTAATCAGGAGAGGGGTAAAACCTGGCTGATTTGAAGTTAACGCCACTAAATTATTCAGTCCTAAATCAATACTAGCTACGAAGTTTTTTGGGTTTTCATCAAGGGTGGACTCCGGTTCATTATAGATTACCTCGATTACATAAGAATCGCATTTAGGAACCAGTCTAACTTGGCAAACCCGCTCGGGTTTTACCTTAGTTTTTATTGAGATTTCCGTACCCGAAAGCTTGATGATTCCTTTTTTCAATTGCTTGCTACTAACAGCCTGAATCGTATAGACGAGGATATTCCGTCCTTTGATTTTATCTTTGTACTTCGGTAGTTTTGGGCTAGCAGTGAATTTAGTGGGCTGCGTTTTGTAAGCTTTTACCGCCTCAAAAAAAGATTTCCAATTTTTGTCCAATATCATCAATACTTGTTGACTAACCTTGGCTGGCAAGTCTTTGTATGCTTGATGAGACTTCATCAAACCGTTCATTTCGTTGTAATTAATGTAACCCCATCCATAGATAAAACTCTGACGAATTACGTAATTAGCAGCATTGTAGAGATTTTTGGATTGAAAAGCTAATTTATCAATCTCAACGAAACGGTGTTCCGTAGATTTAATGATGTGCCTCTCTGCTAGTTGCATTCAGACTCTCCATTTTTTAACGAGCGCAATAATTCTTTCAGTTGAGCCTCCTGACTATAGGATACTACCATTGTTTATTGATGCTTAGAATCTTAATGAAGTTTTATAATACCTTGCTTTCATAGTTTTCGTTTTCTGTTTCTAGATTATACTACAGGATTGAGAGGGCAAGCGACAACAATTCACAGAAAGTAAAGCCCAGGATTTCCCAAGTAAAGCCGTCCTAAAAGGACGGGGTTTCAAACCCATTTTTATGATGAAAGCATTTGTAGCAGGAGCCACAGGCCAGACTGGCCGCCGAATTGTCGCAGAATTGGTCAAGCGAGGCATTCCCGTGCGCGCTTTAGTGCGAAATCTAGACACAGCTAGGCAAATTTTACCACCGGAGGTAGAGTTAGTGATTGGGGATGTATTAAATGCGACTTCTCTGGGCGATGCCCTCGGCGACAGTACGGTGTTGCTGTGCGCGACAGGGGCAGCCCCTGGTTTTGACCCGACAGCGCCTTACAAGGTGGATTTTGAGGGTACTAAAAATTTGGTGGATGCAGCTAAGGCTAAGGGAATTGAGCATTTTGTACTCGTGACTTCTCTGTGCGTCTCTAACTTTTTTCACCCGCTGAATTTGTTCTGGCTGATTCTGGTTTGGAAAAAGCAAGCCGAGGAGTATTTGCAAAAAAGTGGCTTGATTTATACCATTGTCCGTCCCGGCGGACTCAAAAATGAGGATAATTCAGATGCGATCGTCATGAGGAGTGCGGACACACTGTTTGACAGCAGCATTTCCCGCACTAAGGTAGCCCAAGTGTGCGTGGAAGCGCTGTTTCTGCCGAATTCTCGCAACAAGGTTGTGGAAATTGTCGCTAAGTCGGAGGCTCCGCAAAAGAGTTTTGAGGAGTTGTTTGCTGCTGTAATTTGATTGAATTAGACTAGCTTGGGTTCGGTGCGTCAGACAAAAAACACTTTGATGTGGGTCAAAGATTGGGGCTGACGCACCCTATACCAATTTTCCGATCGCCACATCTGGCAAAATCTTAATAGTTTTACTATTCGCCGTTGAAATTTCCCTTTCTCAGCATGAAAACTCTCAAGTGGCCAGCTTGGTTCCCCTATCCGATTTCGTGGTTAAGGGCATTTGCTCTCGCTCAGAGTTTTAGTTTTGTCCTTCGCAGGGGCATTCCTTTTGTCAGCGACGATATCGGCTTTCTGACTCTACTGCTGGCGGCTTGGCTGATTCAGTTGCCTGTGTTTTTTATTTGTCACTTTTTAGCCGTCAAAATCTTAAATCCCTTACTAATTATGGTGCTGGGCGGCTTTGGCGTTGCGCGCAAGTTCCAGGGCCGGCACACTGGTGTTCGATCGCACTTGCGAGAAGGATTGAATGCTTTAGTAGTGCTTTTTTTTGCATTTAATCTGTCGCTGCTGGTGCAAATGGCTATTTTTTATTGGCCGGCGCGAGCGCTCAATCCGGCTCAGTTACTAACAGGAATATCTACTCTGACAAATGTTGCGATTGCTGGTGAATTCGATTTCTGGCTCATCAAATTGGCAGGGGCTTTATCGAGTTTAACGCTGTTAGCCGCGCCGCTATATCAATACGATTTTCGGGTGCGCCGGATGCGGGCGGCTCGGAAATTAGCCGAAATTGCCGAAATGGAAATGAGTTGGCTAGAAGCTGAGAAAGTGGCCCGTCGAAAAAGGGGTTTGCTGAGGCGATCGGAAATTCAAATCCTCGGATTTCTACTTTTAATCGGGGCTGTGATTGGTGGCGGTGTTTTTTTGGTTGCCCGTTTGCCTGCAAATCAGCAGTTGTTGCAGTCGGTAAGCGGGGTGAGAAAAGTGCCGCCGCTGGCTATGAAAACCGGCGATCCTTACCTTCGAGCTCTGATGCGTACTATTTCTGCTAGCGAGTCGAATGTTTCTCGGCCTTATCACGTTGTTTACGGTGGCAAATATATATTAGATTTGAGCCGCCATCCTGACTGGTGCGTGAAAATTGTTAATGGCCCGAATCGGGGCAAGTGTACTACCGCAGCGGGCAGGTATCAATTTCTGACTACCACTTGGAAGGAGAAGGCTAAGCGCTATCGGGCTCGTCCAGCTAATTTTTTATTCTGGGAAGATTACAGTTTTGAACCCGAAGATCAGGATGCTGTGGTTTATGCTTGGTTGAGCGATCGCAAGTTTTGGAAAGCTGATATTCCTCAGATGTTGCGGCAGGAAAGATTAACTGAAGTATTGCGGATGCTTTCGGGAACTTGGACGAGTTTGGGATATGGAATTGAGAACAATTCTATGAGTTCTAGTTTGCCGAAAGTCTACCGGGAAATGCTACGGGAAGAATTGGCCAATGCTCGTTCTTAGGAAGTTAACTGTTGGCTGTTGACGGTTGACTGATGACTAATGACCAAGAATTTTAAAGGTGGTACAAGCCCCCGGATTTATCCGTGGAATCAATCCCAAATCTAAAATCTAAAATCCTCAAGGCCCCGCATTTATCCGTGGGGTCAATCTAAAATCTAAAATCTCAAATCTCAAATCGATTGGCTGTTGACTGTTGGCTGATGACTACTTCAATTTTGGTAAAAATGCGGGCAAACATTTGTACAATTCTAATCCCGGCCCAACTTGCAGCGGATAAAGCTTGTCGAAATTAATCGGGTTTCCCGGTGCTAATTTCCACTGGGTTTGCTTTGCTGTTTTTGGGGAAATTTCGCTCGCTACAGTGATGTTAATAATGTTGTTGTGCTGGGGGATTCCCCGGAAGCAGTAACTTTTTCCCGTGCGTTTGTCGAAATCGCTGCCGGTGATGTATCTATCTCGTTTACGAAATTGGATTTCTCGAAAAGGTCGATCGAGCGCTGCTGAGTCTCGGTAGCGGTAGTCTCCGTCGGGCAAGCTTTGGACAGTCGGTCTGATTTGAGCTATAACTGTTGGTGCTGCAAGAGTTAGGAGAGTGAATTTTAAAATTGGCAGTTTGCAGTCAAACATGGGCCGGGTAGGGGTAACTTAATGAACTACCCCACCCTATAGAGGGATGGGGTTTCCAACTTCACAGGGAACTGCATCTAACAAAACCGAAGTCTTGCCCGCTTGTCTTACATTCCCTCCATTGGCTGTAGACCTAGTTCCTAAGTCCAATATCCGCAAGGCTTCATTTCTGATGTTGATAGCTGCATTGACATCGCGATCGTGATGTGTATTGCACTGACTGCAAGTCCAATCTCTAATATCTAATGACAAGCTATCAACTCGATTGAGGCAAACGCTACAAGTTTTAGAAGAAGCAAAAAACCTATCTACTTCAATATAAGTTTTGCCTGACCACTCAGACTTATACTTGAGCATCGTACAAAATTGACCCCAACCACAATCTGATATTGCTTTCGCTAAGTTGTGATTGCGTACCATACCTTTCACATTCAGATTTTCTACGGCAATAACTTGGTTTTCGTTGACTATCTTGCGGGATAGTTTGTGTAAAAAATCTTCTCGAACTCGTCTAATTTTTGAATGGACTTTGGATACCTTACTTTTTGCTTTATATCTATTTTTACTACTCTTCTGTTTTCGAGCTAGACTTTGTTGTTTCTTTTTAAGATTGCGAGCATATTTTGTTGTATGACGCGGATTATCAAATTTACTACCATTGCTAGTAATGCAAAAATGAGTCAAACCTAAATCAATACCTATTGCTTTTCCTTCAGTAGAAAGTTGAGCAAGCTCTCTATCATCATCTACTAAAACCGAAGCATAATATTTGCCATCCGGGTTAAGTGAAACGGTAACAGTTTTGATTTGTCCGTCCAACTTTCTATCCTGTTTGCAATAAATTAAGCCTACTTTTCCAGGTATTTTGAGATAATCTCCATCAATTTTGACGTTAGATGGGTAACTAATCGACTGTTTACCATGCTTAGATTTGAATCTGGGGAAACCTGTTCGTTTTTCAAAAAAGTTTTTGTAAGCTGTTGATAAGTTCAGTGCGACATATTGTAAGCATTGAGAGTAGGCATCAGTTAGCCAAGAATACTCTTTCTTGAGACTTGGCAATAAACCTTGAATAGCTCCTCTAGACAAACCTTTCCCTGTTGTGAGATATGTTTCTTGGCACAAGTTCAAAGAATAATTCCAAAACCAGCGGCAACAGCCAAAAGCTTTGGCTAAAGCTATTTGCTGCTCATTGGTTGGATATATCCTAAACTTGTATGCTTTGTACATTATCTGATTTACACAATAGTGATAATATTATAGCACAAACTAAAAAAATAATGTTGCTTCGCGGTTGGTTTTTTTGGTCGCTATCCATCCCCACCCTGTAGACGGATGGGGAATTCCGCGACATTTAGATTAAAAATAGTAATAATATAGCTGAGATTTTTTTAAAGTGTAGATAAACAATAGTCCGGACTGTTTTTAGTTCCTAGTCTGAAACCCTCGATTTTCCGTTGGTAGTTCGAGATCCTTGGAGTCTTGAAACCCTTATTCTACGGTTGGCAATCAAAAACTGTCCGAAGTATTGGATAAAGTGATGGAAGCACAAAGCATAAAATATTGTCAAAAACATGAAACAATCTCAATCTCAGTCTTTAATTCTGTGGCGACAAGTAGGTGGCGTGGCGGCTTTGCAGGCAGCAATCACCCTGACTTGGATGCTTTACCGATTGTATTTACCTCAACTTTTAGCTGGATTTGGTTTTGCAGGATTCGACAGGGGTATCACAATTTTAGAGGATTCTTTGGCAATTACGATCGAACCTTTGGCTGGCTGGCTGTCGGACAAGCAGCGTCACTGGATGGGAACTCGTTTTCCGCTAATTGTTGTCGGCACTATTCTGTCGTCTGTGCTATTTATTGCGATTCCGGCTATTTTTATTTTCGGCAATCCAGTTTCGCCCCTGCGCTGGATGTTGCTTGTGGTAATTGTAGCTTGGTCGATCGCCATGGGGATGTTTCGATCGCCCGCAGTGTCGCTGTTGGGCCAATATGCAACTCAAACGCAGTTGCCCCAAGCCATGAGTTTGTTGGTGTTTGTAGGGGGATTGGCTGCGGCGGCAAGACCTCTTGCGGGAGATTTTATTCTGAATTTGGGGCCCGCTTTTGCTTTTGCTATTGGTTCGTTTGTATTGTTGGGTGCGGTGGCTTTTTTGCGAGCGGTTAATCCTGATGCTGCCCTGTCGGAATTGCCACCGGAGAGTGCAATTTCCGAGAGAGTTTCTATTACAGCGCTGGGCTTAGTTGCGGTGACGGGAATGGCTGTTGCTTGGGGAAGTCGGGCGATGGGGGAACGGATTTTGCCCCATGTTTTCCAAACTCAAATCGCGGGGGTTGATAGTAAGTTGTTAATGGCTGGATTTAGCTTGGCTTTGGCTTTTGCTTCTTTGCTTGCTGGGGTAATTGCGGTGCGCTGGGGAAACCAGCGGACGCTGTTGGGTGGATTGGTAGCAACAGCGGTTTTGCTGTTGGTAATGGTTTTTAGTCAGGGCTTTGTGATGGTGGCGGCGACTGTTTTGGCTGTGATTTTTACCAACAGTTTGATTATCACCGCTGTGGTTCCTTTTGCTTTGTCTCTGGTTCCTGGGCCCCGGGGAGGATTGGGGGTAGGGTGTTATTTTGGTGGTTTTTCCCTGGGGATGGCTTTGTATTCTCTGGTGTTTGTGGCACCAAAGGTGGTTCCTGCTGTGACAACGGCGATTGTAGGGGCGATCGCCTTTTTGCTTGCTGGTGTTTGTGTCGTCGCGGGCGATCGGCTTAAATAAACCTGCCGTGTAAAAAATTAATAAGAGTGGTTATGCAGTTTAAGTTGATCCCTGACTATCGTGAATAATTATTTCAGGGTTTCATCTCTCTTACCGCTCCAAGTCATAATAGAAATATTGAGCCAGCCCTGAAATAATTTACGGGCGCATATCTAGGAATTAATTGAGGATACTGCTATGTTTGGCCTGACGGGAGAAACACAAAATTTAGGACGGGTTGAAACCGGAAATTCCCAACGGCGAGACTCTATCACCTCTGGATCCAAAAGTATCCGCATTGTCCGATCGCGAGTTTACAAAGATGAGGCTTTGGTGTCGGCCGCGCTGGTGGGACTGCCAGCTCTTTTGGCATCCCTCGAAAGCTTTCGCGAGCAGTAAAACTTGCCTTTTCTATTGCTATATAGCCTTTCTCACTAACATGAGGTACTATCTGACCCACGGGCATTGCGCAAACAGGGCATAACTCACCACGCTTGAGAACCGCTATTATATATAGCGCGTTGAGGTTTGTGATAGTGACTGCCAACCAAGCAGGGGCTGTGTTGATTGGACCTACAATCCTCCTCGATTTGAGTAGAGTTTTGCTGTACTGCGATCGAAGGTCACGCAGAAACCTGGTTGTTTAGACAAAAACATTTTTACAGCTCTTTGTTCTGGTATAAAAACCGGGTTTCTTGGGTTTTTCGCCGTAACTCCTGTGTTAACAAAATTTATTTGTGAGTGTCATCGAGTGCGATCGATGCCTCTACCTCTTGGGAGGAACGGCTTAACATAGACTCGTGCAGGTGTTCACTGTGCTGCCGTTCTTGAGCCATTAATTCTCTGGCTTTTTCTTCAGTAATCCCCTCGCTAGGTGTTTCTAGATCGTGGGAGGAACGGTTGAGCATAGAGTCTTGCAAGTGTTCGCTATGCTGCCTTTCTCGTGCAATTAGTTGTCTAGCTTTTTCTTCTGCGTTCATGAGTAGTTCTCCAATTGCTTGTTGGAATCGATTCTTATATTAAGATGCCACAATTCGAGGGTAAATGTAGCAAAATTTACAGAAATTTTTACAAAAATTTGTATAATTAAAAGTTGAGTCTGCTGGCGGTGGGTATAGGGAGCGGTGGTTGCCGAGCTAATTATTGCCAGACACCGGAAAAGATATTCTTGACTGCGATCGCAATTCGATTTAAGTCTTCCTTCAGCAGGGGCGGCCAAGAAACTCCTTTGCTCCGTCCTGCTTCAAATTGCTGCACACCTTCTACTGACAGTAAATGCAGTGCCGAGATTAATTGTCTATCGAGCATTGGAGATTCTTGCAGCCCTTCAAACAATATTTTTAAAGCCAATAAAATCGATGTCACCTGTCCGGGTACCGGAGGCTGACCTTGTTTGAGACGCATCAGGAAGGCGTCGGGATTTTTCTTGGTTTCCAGGGCGGTTCCTTGGTCGATCAGAAAACTGCGGGCTGTTCTGTAATCCATTTGACGTGCGATCGATCGGAGTGCAATTAATTAGCTGGCATTATATCAGTTTTTGTCGCGCTCAATCTGGTAATATATTTCGATACAGGCGAAACTACAGCTACTCGTGAGGTGCGCCAGCCCCGTACCCGAAAGCTCATCGTGAGGTCGCATTGTCCTATACCGTACAGCTACTCGCGAGGTGCGCATTGTGCACCCGAAAACTACTCTTGGTAGTTATGGGTAGGTTTGACAGAATGGAAAAATAAAACCATGGCAAAAAAGCAAGGAAATAGCCGAAAATCAAAGATATATCGCTACTTATGGCTGCTTTTTTTGTGTCTGAGCTTCCTGTTACTTCCGGGTATCAAAAAAATAGTTGCCTCTACGCCATTTCCCCCGCCCGCTCCTATTCCAAATAATGCTACTTTTGGAGATAGGATTCAAAGAACGATGCGGCTACTTGCGACTAGCACTCCAACAGAACGCCACCAAGTGCGTATCCTATTTTACGGTCAATCCATCACTCTGCAAGAGTGGTCGCAAGATGTAGCGAAGGATTTGAAACAGCGATTTCCCAATGCAGATTTGATTTGGGAAAATCGGGCGCTAGGAGGATTTACAGCCCCGATTTTAATCCGTCCCAGCGAACACGATTTGTATCCTTTTTATCCCGACTTGCTAATTTTTCACGTCTACGGAGGCGGTGAAGATTACGAAGCCATAATTGCCAATGTCCGCCGCCGCACTACTAGCGAAATACTCTTGCATTCAGACCACATCGAGTGGCTGCCGACAGGCAACAGCGACGATCCAGAACAACTCAAAAGATACGAATGGCACAACAATCATTCTACTAAATGGCTGCCTGAGTTGGCCGATAAATACGGCTGCGAAATCGCAGAAATTCGCGAACCTTGGCGCAGGTATTTGAAAGACAATCGCTTGCAACCAAAACAGCTATTGAGCGACAACATTCACCTCAACGATTGGGGAAATTTTCTCCTAGCTGCTCTCATAAAACCGCACCTGCGATACAAGCCAAATTCTCCTCAACCGCCGCAGGATTTAGTAAAAACCTATACAGTAGGCCGCGATGTTAAGTGGCAAGATGGCAAGTTGGTTTTAGAATTTGAAGGAAATAGAATAGATGCGATCGCCGATAAAACCTTCAACGGCAAGGCAATTTCTGCTAGAATTGCGATCGACGGCAAAAAACCCTCAGAATTTCCTGAACTTTACAGCATCACCAGACCTAGCGTTACTCTGGGCGTCCCTTGGCCGGCAATTATCCAAATATCCAGTCAAAAACCGCTCATCCTCGAAGATTGGAAAGCCGTGATTACTGAGATTAACAGCGACGCCAGCAAGTTTAAATTTGACGTTGTAGGTTCTAAAACAGGTTACGACGGCAGCGGTACAAACGACAAATTGTTTGTCTCAAACTCGGGCCGCGTCGTGATTGAACCGAAAAACTGGTGGCTGAAAAATTCTTATGAATACTCGAAAACGCCGACGCCAAAAGGATTTGAGATTTCCTGGCAGGTGCGGCCGATGTTTGTTGATTCATACGTTGCGCCCAAGATTGCAGATTCAAGTCGCGAATACCCTACAACATTGGCTCAGAATTTGAGCAACTCCAAACACACTCTCGAAATCATTCCCGAAACAGATGGGAAAGTTCCAATCCAGGCAATTCGAGTGTATCGCCCTCCTTTCTCTAATCTAACATCTAAAGTTGAGAGTTTTAAACCGCAGATATCAGCGGATGAACACGGATGAACGCTGATGCAATTTTATCAGCGTTTATTTGCGATCCGTGGCGGCGCCGGGGTTGATGATTGTTCAAATCCTTAATATTTAAGCATCTTGACGAATCATATCAATTCCGGTTATATCGGCATGATTAAACCACAGAGGGCACAGAGGAAACAGAGAAAGAGAAGAGAGAGATTATAATTCCGATGTCAACGGATTTAATATAACTCCTGACTCCTGCTATAATTGCCAAGATTATCAACTTCTCATAGTCCCCTACTGGTGAAACATCAACAGGGATATAAACAAATCCGCCACAAAAATAAACACCCACGAAGTCACAACCGCCGCCGTTGCAGCTTGACCTACTCCTTTCCCTCCACCCGCCGTCGTCAAGCCCCAACCGCAACCGACAAGGGCAATTATCAACCCAAAAATAAAACTCTTAATCACTACAGTTACTAAATCCCAAGGCCCCAAAACAGTCCGCACGGATTCTAAAAATACTGACGGTTCCAACTCATAAAAATTAACCGCTACAAACAGCCCGCCCAAAATCCCCACCGCTACCGAAAAAATTGTTAAAATCGGCAGCATGATGCAACAAGCTATCACCCTCGGCACTACTAAATAATCAACAGGATTTGTTCTCAACATATACAGGGCGTCTATTTGTTCCGTTACCTGCATTTCTCCTATCTCGGCGGCAAAGGCCGAACCTACTTGTCCCGCCACCACGCCCGCCGTTAAAAGTGGTGCTAATTCGCCGCAAAATGCCACAGCAAAAGTACCTCCCACCGCCCCAACCGCCCCAAAGCGCACCAATTCTCGCGCCGATTGAAAGGTAAAAATCATGCCGCCACACAAGGCTATTAGCAGCACGGATCGCAAAGAATCCAGGCCTACTGTTACTAAATGTTCCATGATTTTGCGGCGGTCAATTTTGCCTTGAAGTATGCGCAACAGCACTTGGCCGCCGAGGAACAGGGTCACTAAAAACCGCTGAAACCACCTGTTATTGAAGGTTTCATCTAAAGGTCGATCGTGCTTTTCTTGGTATTTTTTAACCAATGACTGATGGCTCGCGATTAATTGCAAACAGGGCGAAGCACTGCCACATAGAGTTTTTAGGCAATCCTAAAGCAATTATTGCACGAGTTGTCAACATATATTTTCAGCCAGCCTGCCCTGCGGTTGGTGCGCTATACTATTTTAGATTTGAGATTGGCACTGATTGATTCTGTGGTAATCATCACTCGTTTCCCAATCTAAAATCTAAAATCTAAAATCTAAAATCCTAGGACTACTCGGCAAGTAACAAGTCGATAAACTTATCCAACTGTTCGTTATACTTGGAGGCTTGCTCATTGCCAATTCTCTGCAGTTCCGATATCTTCTCTTCCGAGGCATCATCAACCGGCAGCGGTTTTTCGTGGCTCAAATCGGGAATAATTCTCAAATATTGATTTGGTCTTTCAATCGCATCATAAATTTGGATTATTTGATAATTTACAGTTTCAGCAACTCCCGTCATCATGATACTAATTAAATGCTCAACCCACTCAATTTGACCCCAATTTTTCGCTTCTTCCTAGGGAAATTTTTTCTGAGCTTCTCTTCCAGGGATAAAATTACCATATCTTTGGCTGTCGGTTCTCTCTCGTTGCGAGCGTTAGGAATTCTGAATTTATTTCTAACTTCGGCATAGGCACAAAGTGCCGGATTGTTTGCGAATACTCCCCCGTCAATTAAGGCGTAGGACTCGTTTGTCAAAGAGTAGACTTTAGCAACCTCAAAATAGGAGGGAGCTGCCGATGTGGCTCTGGCGATATCTTTAATAAAATAGTCTTCTGCTGGATATTTTTGAGCATCTATTCGATCGAAAAAGTGAGCTTTTCTCCTTTCGATGTCGTAACTGGAAATTAAACACGGTTTCAGCAGTTCACTGAGTTTGCAATCTTTAAACTTTTCCAAAAATAATTGTTATAAGCGCTGGCTGGGATATATCTGATCTATCAAACCGTCTATCGAACTGAGCTTTTGCCAAAATGAACTCTTAAAAACGTCGCGGCCGCTGTTAATCAAAAAATTAACAGCGTCTTGGGCTTACCACCGAGGCCTGCTGGGATTTTGGGCATCGGGACACAAATAGATGCAAGTTAAAATTCCTCCCGCACTTGTGCCCGCGATTAAATCAAAATAGTCAGCTATTCTCGCATCTGGGTTGCCGCTTTTTTGTTGCGGCTTTGACTCAATTCTAACTACAACTTGCCCGGCGATAATCCCTCTAATTCCGCCTCCATATAGAGAGAAAATCCTGGTATATTTAGCCCTAACTGTTGCCTCTTCTGAATGTTTGCTCGTTGTATAATCTCACATCTGCAAGCCTCAGAATTCATGCACGGCTCAATGTCAACTCTTCCATGGAGAATCTAAATTTAATTGGCGGGCTGCGATCGTATAGCGAAAAATGTATTCTACAATTTCTACGTAATTGTAGGCGGCGGCTGGCGAGTCTCCCCAGACTGTGATGCCGTGATCGCGAATTAACAAAGCGGGTACAGAGGGCGCTGAAACGGCAAAGAATTCGCAAATTTCCTTGGCTATTTTAGGCACTTCCAAATAATTGGGAAAGAGGGGGATCGAAACCTGTGGCTTTTCCTCCCACACCCCCAAACCTTTGAGCATTTCGATCGCGGGTAAAGGCACTGCATCTCCTGCTGTTAGCCGAGAAACTAAATTTGCCTCGATCGAGTGAACGTGATAGCAAGCTTTAGCGTCTGGAAAACAATTGTAAACGGCTAAATGAATGCTGGTTTCGGCCGAAGGGCGGCTGTCGGCAACAGGTTGCTCGATCGGGGCGCCATCTGAGCTGATTCTGATAAAATCTTGTTCTGTTAACTGCCCTTTCGCGCGGCCACTAGCAGTAATCCAAAAACTCCCATCTGGTAAGCGGGCTGAAAGATTGCCAGCAGTCCCAACCATCCAACCGCGATCGTAAAAATGTTTGGCCGCTGCAATTAAATCCGATCTCAAATCGCCACTCATTCTTTAAAAATCCTCAGCTTTCGATCTACCTTTTAGGTTGATAGGAATTGCGCTGGCCTATCTAAACAACTTGACACTCCTGGGCCTAAAGGCGTGAGGATTCTTAGTTCAAAGACTGGACTTAAATTAAGAACGTTGCCGCACCTAACCCAGAGATCCAGTCTCCCTAAGCGTTTACGATCTCTAGGATCGAAGTTCCGACGTGCCCCGTCGTACCTATCCCGCGATTCAGGATATTAATTGCGGCATTACGATCTCTATCCATCTCGCATCCACATTTACAAATATGGGTTCGCGTGGATAGAGATTTTTTAACGACTTCCCCACAATTACTGCATTCTTGACTGGTGTAAGCAGGGTTCACCGCAATGGTAATCCGACCAAACACTTTTCCAAAATATTCTAAGAACACTCTGAACTGGTGCCAAGAAGCATCGCTAATTGATTTTGCCAAGCAGTGATTTTTAACCATGTTGGACACCCTCAAATCTTCATAGACTACTACATCGTTTGATGTGATTACGCACCTTGCTAACTTGATAGCATGGTGCAATACGATTGCCTACTTATTTTGAGGTGTCGCTTACCTAAAATCACTCTAGCTTTGCGGCGATTTGAACTCCCTTTTGTTTTCCGACTTACTAAGCGTTGAGCACGTTTTAACTGCACTTCACCCTTACGCAGAAATCTAGGATTAGGAATCATTTCGCCATTTGAATCGGTGTAAAACTCCTTTAGCCCTACATCTAATCCGATAGTTTTCCCTGTTGATGGGGCTAACTCAATTCTGTCTACTTGAATGCAAAATTGAGTGTAATATCCATCTGCTCTTTTAACCAGTCTCACCCGTTTAATCTTCTCTGGCTGATAGAAATTTAGGTCACGAGTGCCTTTTAACTTTAATCTGCCAATCCCGCATTTATCGGTAAAGGTGATTGACTTTCTATCTGCTGAGAGTTTCCAAGAATTGGTCTTGTACTCCACAGAACGGCAGTCTTTTTGGAACTGTGGGAAACCAACTTTTTTCCCTTTAATCCCTTTTTTGACGTTTTCATAGAATCGAGAAATACTAGCCCACGCTCTTTCTGCACTTGCTTGCCGAGCCATTGCGCCTAACTTGTTTGCAAAGTCAAATTCTTTAGCCCAAATCGCACAGTACTTAGAAAGATCGAACCAAGATTTAGCCCCACCATTCATCCACAAGCGAATAGACTTGTTGCGAATGAATTGACAAATTCTAATCGCTTCATCCGCTTGAAATTGGTTCGGTTTTGCATAAATCTTAAATTCTAGAGTTAGCATCTTTTTTTCTCCTGTTATTCCTATGATAACATATCCATCATAGGAATAGCTCAATTAATAAAAGTCCCCCTAGAAGGGGGAGGCTCTAACCCCGAATTTTTGGTATAGTCGGATTTTTCTGGCGCAATTCCTAGTTTAGTTTCAATTCCATTTCTGGGACAAACTTTCCAAGACATCAAAAAAATTATCCCATTTAGTATAAGGCTTTTGCTGTTCGTCTAGATACTCGGCAAGCCGATCGCGCGCAAACACCGACGAAGCCTGCAAAGCCATGTTAAAATCCGTCAGCGAATCTCCGATCGCCACCTGTTCATCAGCCGGGTGCTGGCCCATCACCCGCACCTTAGACACCAATTCCGTATCTCCTTCCAACTCAGAATTGACTTGCAAGCGAGGGCCGCTAGCGTCCACATCCACAGCATAAATAACGCTCGCCCGGTTTACCAAATCGCCCATTACCGTCTCTACCATGACCCGAAGACCGCCGGAAACGATCGCAAAATCCACCTTTTGCTCGTCCAAAAAATCGAGCAATTCCACCAATCCCGGCCGCATCAGCTTTCCCCTAGAAAATTCCACAATTTCCCCATAACATTCCGAGGGAATAGACTCTAGTAACTGCCGCACTCCCGATCGCAAACTCAGCCTTCTAGCGTACATTTCAGGCATCAGTTGAGACGACAGTTCCGGTGCGAAATGCTTGAGCATTGCCACAAAAGTTTCTTCAACGGTTATCGTGCCGTCAAAGTCGCAGAATACCACCCGTTTCTGATTGTTCGGGGTTGTAGATTTTTGCTGGTCATCGGTCATTGTCAGTCGCACCTTTTGAGAACGGGAAAAGTTTACACAATTCATCGTACACTGTCGAGCAACTGAGCGCGACGACCAAAAACTAATAGCTACACCCTGTTTGTAGGCAATCCCCTGCCGGATGTTATGCAGATTCTTGGAGAGAATCTTCGAGGGAATCTTCCAGAGAATCATCGAGAGAATCATCGAGAGAATCTTCGAGAGAATCTTCGAGAGAATCTTCGAGGAATGGTTGTACCTCCTGCTTTTGGTTTTTTGTCTTTTGGGGGTTAGACTTAGCCGGCAAACAGATTAAATTATCATCTTCAGTATTAATCAAACCTTTCGATCGCAACTTACCCATCAGCCGCGTCACCGTCACCCGCGTCGAGCCGATGGCGCTACCAATTTGAGCGTGAGTCAAGGCCCAAGGCAGCCGGTAGCCCCGAACCACATCCGGTTCTGCCTCACCTCCGTAAGGTTCGCCGAACTCTTCGATCAACAAAGTGAGAAATCCCAGCAGTCGGTCGATCGTCCGGCGCTGTCCCAACGTGCTCAGCCACAGAAGTTTCCGCTGGTGTTGATAGCGAAACGCATCCAAAATTTCCCTGCGGAAGTGAGGCCAATTATCTAAGTCGTGCCAGTACATCCACACTACGTGAGTTTGATCGGCGTGGGCGTAAGCTTGGAGAGTAAACGGAGACTGAGCAACCAGTTCAAAGGGCTGACCGGCGCCGACGAAGCCCAAAAAAGCTTCTTCTGTAGTTTGGTCAGCGGATTTCGCCTTCGCCGCCACAGTGCTAACTTGAGCGCTACCTACGAGTCGCACAGAACCTTTCTGGACTAAATACAGCAGTCCGGGTCTTGCGGGAATCCGCTCATCTTTGCTAAAAGTCCGGCACCGGTAGTGTTCCTGGGCCCAGTCGATAATTCGCTGCCAAGTGATAAACGGTCGATCGATAGTCTCTAGAGGTGTGGAAGTTGATTGCATAGGTGAGGCTCTGGGATATATTTAATCAGTGAGAAAAACAACTTCTGCCAGCAGTGCGATCCCAAGTGAGACCACCAACCCCCGATCGAGCTTGCACGCTCCTTAAATGTGCTGACTTTTCTGAGTTTTACCCAAACATTCAATGTAGCAAAAAATACATCCAAATGGTAGAGTTCAGCAAAAAATTTGTCGTAAATTTATTTGTATTTAGCAACAAAATCGCTATCAAGCAGATTAATGCGATGTAGCGGCGCCCGGGCGAGCAAATCGACCATCTCTGACATCAGCCGTTTAACGTACAAGAACAGTCGCCCGCGCGGTAACACTCGACCGTCGCCGTTACGGTAGGAGTCGCGCCTATGAATACAGCAAATATATCGCAGTGCCCGGAAGTTACACTGAAGTGTTTCTTGCTTTCAAGGTTCCCCAGCGCGATCGCCCAGCAAGGGACACTAGGGGAAATTCCGTTAAATCGGAGTAAAGATAGTGCGCGGGTGCTGTATGTGTCTGCGATCGCCCTGAAATTGGCTAAAACTTGGCAGCAGACACCGCAGACAATCGCGGCTACCGTTGCCGAAACTCTCGAACCGCTGTGCTACCCAGATTTCGCCGTTAAAGTCGCACCGGCGGGAATTATTGAGTTCGAGTTGACTGATGCAGGTTTAGCCCTCTGGTTGCAGCGTTTAGCTCAAACGAACCTCCCACTTCCAGAATCTCGAATATTATCTCCTGTTGTGTCAGCCGATCGGCTATTTCCGATTCAGTACAGCCATGCGCGCTGCTGTTCCCTGCTGCGAATGGCCCACCGCGATCGCATAATTTCGATCGCGCAGCCCGATGTCGCTACAGCGCCGCCAATTTGGTTCCTGGCCCATCCAAATCCTCTTCCTTGGATTGACGAGGGCGATCGGCTGCGGTTAGTGCATCGTGCTGAACGCAATTTAATTTCGCAACTGTTAACAGTCCTCGACAATTTATATCCTATTTCTGAGGTAAAAAACCGCGAAAAACCTGTCAATTATTTCAAATTAGCCAATAGTTTGAGCGAAGCATTTCAGATTTTTTACAGCCAGTGCCGAATTTGGGGAGAAGTTAAAATAGAACAGCCAAAACTCGCCCAAGCCCGAATGGGTTTAATATTAGCAACTCAATCTTTGCTGCGATTTCTACTCGAAAATTTCTTAAACGCTATTGCTCCTTTAGAACTTTGATTTAATCCTCAGTTCTTTTTCTTGACTCTGCTCCTGCAGATACAAGTTTGTGTAGCAGCGAATTCCCTTCGTCTCTTTGTCATACCACTTTAAAAAATCCAACTTTAGGTCAACTCCAAAACCAGCTTTAGTCATTTCCACATCTCACATCTCACATCTCACATCTAATATGGCATTATTTGAGGCAATATCACCAATTAAGGAGCTATAAAATTCAGTAACAACTAAAAATAGAGCCATATTTTTCTGTAATTATATTATAGTTAAATGAAGAGCTAGACACATATTTACTCTCCGAGTATTGAAGGTGATTATCTAAATTATTGAGATAGTAAGAGCGATTTTTTGTTATTTTGTTTTCAGGACTGCATAGCCTTAACAGAAGTATATTGGAGCTTACCTAGTAATAAGATATAAAAATGCCAGACACCAGCCCTATATAACTTCTTTTTTAAATATAGGGGTTCTCAAGCGTGGTGAGGTATAGGGGCAAGTCCTATGCCCCATGCCCCATGCCCCATGCCCCATGCCCCATGCCCCATGCCCCATGCCCACGGAGGCCTATGCCCTATGAGCACCTCATGTTACGGAGAAAGACTATAGCTGCACATTCACCACAAAAAAGACCCAAACAAGTATTAGATTAAAATAACCACGTTCAATGAAGGAGTAAGCTCGTGAAAAGAAGAGAAACGCTTCAATACTTAGCTTTAAGTAGTGCTTCATTTTTCACTTCAATAGATATGGATAAAAAGTTAGTAAACGGTAACTGGATCGCGGGAAATAAGCCTAGGAATAACTATGATTATATACTTTTATACTGGATGCCTTATGACAACGATTTATCAAGCTTTGGTCAACCCATTATTGAGATGTTAAGCAAAGGTGTGCAGAGTGACAAAGTTTTGGTATTAGTACAATCAGATATGAGTAATGCAAAGCACCTCTCGAGAAATATTATTACTAAAGGAAACATTAATGTCCAATACTTAGAAACAGCAGACAGCAGTAGTGAAAACGTCCTGAATGACTATTTGAGTTGGGCTTTATCACAATTTCAGGCAAAAAATTGGGTCATTATATTTTTAGGTCACGGTGGAAGTCTAATGAAAATTAGTCCCGATCACAATCCCAACTACAGCTCGATCTCAAGCTCAGAACCTAAATGGATGGAGCTTCCAAGAATAAGTGAAGTTCTATCTAAGTTTAATCAAGCTGTTAATGGTAGATTAGAACTACTGTTTTTTCAAAACTGTAATCGGGGAAATATTGAAGTACACTATACATTTCAAAATATCGCTAAATATACTCTGTCCTCTCAATTAATACTGGCAGCGCCAAATTACTATTATGAGTCATTGCTAAACCACCTGAGCTATTATCCAAATC
Organism: Microcoleus sp. AR_TQ3_B6; assembly: GCF_036702785.1. Lineage (NCBI taxonomy): Bacteria > Bacillati > Cyanobacteriota > Cyanophyceae > Oscillatoriales > Microcoleaceae > Microcoleus > Microcoleus sp. AR_TQ3_B6. The sequence goes on from NZ_JAUBVJ010000027.1 coordinate 36,269, forward strand.
TTGACGGAGGTCAAATAGCTAAAAAGATTATGGATTTTGAACCTTCGGATATGTATCATAGTTTGACACTAACTAAAAATCATTACTTTCACCAGCTATCAGAGAAACTTAATCCGGTGATAGATTCAATCTTAAAAGCCAACACTGAGGCGGTTAAAATTCAGATTAATTCAGCTTTATTCCCCAAAAAATTCAACTCGGAAAAATCTTTTATAGAAATTTATCGTTATGGTGGGGAAGCCTTCGTTGACTTAGCTAACTTTATACTAGAAATCACGAGACTTTCAGGGGCAGATGTAACAGCTTGCAATCGATTTTTGAATTTTTATAAAAATTTTTTGATTGAGAGAGTGCAACAAAATGGTAAATTACTTAGCCCCAGAATTCGAGGCAGGTATCAAAAATTTTCAGGCCTGGGTTTATTTTTACCTAGAACTCGGCAAGAACTGGAAACTTATAGTTATCTGAAAATTTTTTCTGACTTAAAGCTTGTAAAGCTTTTTGAGGTAGTGGTTTTCGATCCTTAGAAAAACAGAGTATAACCCGCTCTACTTAATTTAAGAAAAAAATTGAACAAATTTCGTGAGTGGAAGGACAAAACTCCACAACCACTTAAAGGTTAACTGAACCCTATTAACTTAGGAATGAGAATTAAATAACTTCCACAATAATAATTAAAATTGTAAGTTATTTAATTCGCGATCCTTATGGGGGGCAACCAGGGGGGATTGCCCGACAAAATGCGCTTGTTTAGAGGCTTTACAGCCAGGACTTTTGGTTTCTTTTCTGTTTTTTTCAGAAATATAAAGTCTGGCAACTTGGGATAAGTTTTGTATGGTATGTAATTATTTTTGGGTGCGTTCAACATTTTTTATGATGTCGCTCGAGCTTTGAGGAACAATCGCCAATTCTCCCCCTCGTCGCTCTTGGAACAACGATGCTCAATTTCATCAGTTGACAAGTGGCGGTTAATGGCTGTTCAAATTCTTGCGCTGTAAAATAGCGAGAGTTTTATTCAGTTTTTTTGAGGATACATCTCATATCATGTCCGGTGGAGCGACCGCAATTTTTGTAGGGGCCCGCGAGCCAAAAATACCTGCCCACAATCTGCCATCTCAAAAACCCGCCCCGACCGGGATATTATGGTTAATCGATCGGACATGATATCACGGTCACACTACCACGTATAGCCTCACCCGGGCGTCAAATTCATCGATGAATATCCCAAGATAATGCCTGCATCGAGTTTAAGGCGTTGCAGGCGAGATGTGATTTTTTTCAGGTTTTGCGATCGGCAGCGTTACGGTAAATGTACTGCCGACGCCTTCTTCACTGATCAAAGTAATTTCGCCACCGTGCAAGTCCACGCATTTTTTAACAATGCTCAGCCCCAGTCCAGTACCGGGAATTCGACCGACATTTTTAGCCCGGTAAAATGAATCAAACAGCCGTGCTTGGTCTGCTACAGGTATGCCAATTCCTGTATCCTGTACAGAAAAGATAGCCTCGGTTTCAGTAACTTTTAATTCAAAGATTACTTCGGTATTTGGGGGAGAATACTTAATAGCATTTGACAGCAAATTGCTCAGAATGCGCCGCAGCAAGCTTACCTCCAAAGACACCATCGGCGATTGACTGTGATTCACAAAAATCAGCGTCACCGGATCGCTTGGAGGTTTCAACTTCAGGCTGCTCTGAAATTCCCCTACCAACTCATTACAAAACTTTGCTAAGTCTAGCTGTGCCAAACAAAACCCGGCTTCTCCTGACTCAACACGGCCCAGCAGCAGAACATCGTCTAATAACTGATCGATGCCTTTGGCGGCTGCTTCAGTTTTGTCTAGCAGTTCTTGTTTTTTCTCATCTGTTAATGTCAACTTGTACTTGGTAAGAAGTTGTGTAGTGCCGATGATGAAATTCAAAGGATTGCGAACGTCATGGGCAATCATGTACAGCAAAGATGTTTTCATATCGTTGAGCTCTTGGGCTGTTTGCAGAGTGCGATCGAGTTGGTCGTGAGACAATTTCAGAGTTAAAGACAACTGGCGCGATCGCAGCAAAATCTCCACCCGCGCTTGCAATTCTATCTTCTCGATCGGAGCGATAATCAAATCGTCAATACTTTGCCAAATAAATTGCGTTGCCATCCCTACATCCGAGCGGGTTGTAATCAAAAGAAAAGGCAAGCATACCGGGTGTTCTGCCTGTTTTTGGGCAGCAACCCATTGCCAGTGGCGCTTCAGGGCAAGACCGTCAATTATCGCCAGGTCAAAAGATTGATTAAATGGTAAAAAATCTTCACTATTTTCTGTAGATTTTGGCAGCAATACCTCATAGTAAACCGCTAGCCATTCTAATAACAGGCGACGATTTTCTTTCTGTTCGACAAGCAATAAAATTTGACTCACGCAGGTTCTCCTAGCAAGCTGTGAACAATTCCCAGCAAATCTCTAACGATCAAAGGTTTTACTAACATATTCCGAGCACCGTGGCAGAGGCTTTCGTGCTGAATGGCAGCGCTTTGTTTGGGCGAGAGTATCAGAAAAGGGATTTGGTGATTTCGCAGTTTTTCGCAGCACTCCCAAATCCGGCGGTCGAAACCAGAAATATCTACTAAAGCCATACCGATCTTAGCAGGCTGACTGATAGCTTGTGCCACATCTTCAAAGCTATAAGCCGCGATCATCTCGTATCCTTCTTTGTTAAGAAATTGTGCTAATAGTTCCAAGTTTCGCTGATTGCGGTCTACGGCTAAAATTATTGAGTTTCCAGTCATTTATTAGCTTCCTCTGAATACGGGTTATACGATTTTAGATTTTAGATTTTAGATTTTAGATTTTAGAATGGGGAGTGACTGATTATATATGGGTTGGGAGGTTGCCTAAAGTGGGATTCTTTTTTTTATTTGGTATTAGCTTACGTTTCGGCGAGCTATTACATCGGTTTTCAGTTGAGTGAAGTACAGATGCTCGGGCACAGGACACGGCCCTGTGCCTCTACTGTATTTCATATAATTGAAAACTGCTATAAAAGTCTAAAAATACACAATTTTACCAATATATTTAAGTTGTCCAGGACTTAGGCTAGTGGTGAGCGCGGTCCGCGCACTAATGCTAGTGGTGAGGTGCGCGCACCGCGCACCCTACTGATCGGTAGATTCACGACTGCCTTCATTAGCTGCAATTTCCCAAAAACAGCACGACACAACCGGATTCAATCTTCATCGGGTTCCCCCTCAATCCACACCGGCGCCGAACTCAAAATGCCGCGCAGCCCCCGTATCGGTTTGCTGACTTTGATGCCGTAGCGAGTAATCTCGAGTTCTCGCAGAGTTCTCTCAAAATTGCTGACTCGTTTTTTAATTACTCCGATCGCCTTGCGGATTTCTGTCCTATTCTGCAATTGGCGTTCCAGATAGCGTATAAACAGAAGATTATCCGCCAAATAGCTAATCCCGATCTCGGTCAGCCGAAAATCTCCGCTAATGCTTTCTACCTCATTAATCAAGATAACGGTGACTCCCATATTCTTCAGATACTTGCACAAAGCGTGCAAATTGTTCACCAAATCTTGCCCCTGCATCGAAAGCTGATAGCCAGAAATACTGTCAAGCATCACAATCCGGGTCTTTTCCTGCTCCACCTCCTGGCGTACCATACAGGCAAACTGATCCGGCGAGTACAGCAAAGGTTCCACAGGTATCACCGAAAGACTTCCTTGCCCAATCATCGCCCCAACCGGGATGTTAACTGATTCGCAGCGCTGCAGCAGAGTAGAAGTTGACTCCTCAAAAATGTAAACTACCGATCGCTCCCCCCTTCCTGCCGCTTCCTTCATAAACTGAATCCCCACCGTGGTTTTACCCACGCCGCTAGGCCCGCTAATCACCGTCACAGTCCCCCGTTCCACTCCCCCGTGCAGCAGTTCGTCGATTTCTGGAACCCCAGCAGAAATCACTTCAGCAACAAAATCCTGCTGGAAGTTGTCCGGAAGCAGTCGCGGAAATACCTCCATACCAGCCTCAGTCAGGCGCAGCGAATGGCGGCCGCTGCGGAAGTTGGACCCTCGCAGCTTGGTGACAGACAGGGTGCGTCCTTCAGGGCGCAATTCCAAGTAAATTACTCCGTCGCTGATGAATTGCAAATCGTCATCGGGAGCACTTGAAGTGCCTTCTGAGGTGAACACCACCGTCGCCCCCCCTTCCACCAAAAACCGCAGAAAAGACAAAACTTGCTTGCGAAACTGAAACTCATCTGCTGCTAAGTAGCGAAATTGAGTGATCGCGTCCAAAAACACCCGTTGTGGCTTGACAGCTTGGACTCGCTCGATAATCTTTTGTGTAGTCGGTTCTCGCTCCACCTCCGAGGGCGAGAAAATGTCATAAGTCTGAACTTCTGTAAAAAATTCTGAGGATGGGCTCAAATCGAGGAACGCCATCGCTTCCATATCAAAACCGAGAGTTGCGGCATTGGCGCGCAATTGCGCTTCCGGTTCTCCTAAAGTAATAAACAGGGGCGTTTCTCCCAGAGCCACACCTGCTGCCAAAAAGTGAAAGCCCAGTGTAGTCTTGCCAGTACCCGGGCCGCCGCGCACCAGATAAGAGCGTTGAGAAATTAAGCCGCCGCCAATCACTTCGTTGAGACCGGTAATTCCCACAGAAAGTCGATTTTGAGACATTTGTTTGTTCATGTTTTGAATATCGGGCCCGTATTAATATTTAATGGTTTTAGGCTGTGTTTTGATAATTTTTTTTACCGGGCGTCTGATAACCTTCATGAAATCTTTTTCTACCGAAAATTACGTTAGCACACAAGAATTAGAAAGTATTGTCGGCACTGCTGGCATCTGTCTGCAACAGCACACAGAGGTATTTTGGCAAGAACGAGTAGAAAAAGCAGTTGCCCCGGGCACGAAAATAGATTGTACCGTTTACCCAAATACTCAGGAAGAACTGGCGGCGGTGATTGCTTGGGCTGGGCAAAATCGCTGTGCTCTCTTGCCTTGTGGCAGTGGCAGCAAACTCGATTGGGGGGGTTTAGTTAAATTAGACCCCGCCAACCCCCCTGGGGCAGGGGGGCTCGTGGCGGCGAGCACCGCGCGTCTGAACCGGCTTGTAGAACACGCTGTGGGCGATTTAACCGTGACTGCGGAAGCCGGAATGAAGTTTGCCGATTTGCAGCTTCTTTTAGCCGCAGCAGGTCAATTTTTGCCGATCGATCCGGCGTATCCGCAACAGGCAACTTTGGGCGGCATTGTCGCTACTGCTGATGCGGGTTCCTTGCGGCATCGCTATCGCGGGGTTCGCGATTTGCTGCTGGGAATGACCTTTGTGCGATCGGACGGTAAAATTGCCGTAGCCGGAGGTCGAGTTGTTAAAAATGTCGCCGGTTACGACTTGATGAAACTGTTTACTGGTGCTTACGGCACATTGGGCGTCATAAGTCAAGTAACTTTCCGAGTTTATCCCCTACCTGAATCGTCGGGAACCGTAGTGCTGACAGGGGAAGTTAATGCTTTGTCCCAAACGGCTCAAATCTTATTATCCTCTGCTTTGACACCAAGTGCGATCGATTTGCTCTCACCGCAGTTAGTCGCAAAATTAGGCTTAGGAAAGGGCACGGGATTAATCGTCAGATTTCAAAGTATCGCCCCAAGTGTTAAACAACAATCAGCCCGCTTACTGGAAGTTGGCGAAAAGTTGGGTTTGCAAGGCACTAGCTGCTGCGAGAATGAGGACCGTCAGTTATGGCAAAGATTGCCAGAAACAATGTGGGATTCTGGCACAAAGTCGGCAATTATTTGCAAAATAGGAATCCGACCGTCGGAAGCTGTAAGCGCAATTAACGACTTGCCCGTACAGGACGCTTTGATTCATGCAGGCAGCGGTTTGGGGGTTTTGCGGTTTGAGAGTGCGACGGCGGACACGTTGTTGCAGGTACGCAGAGGCTGCGAAGCTAAAGGCGGTTTTCTGACTGTTTTAGCAGCCCCGGCTGACATTAAGCAACAGTTAGATGTTTGGGGCTATAATGGAAGTGCGATCGATTTAATGCGCCGGATAAAACAGCAGTTTGACCCGGAAAATCTTTTGAGTCCCCATCGTTTTATAAGCGGTATTTAGTTTAAAGTTTATAGTCAGGAGTTGGGTCTTTCTTGCAATCCCGGTCTAAATCATTTGTTAACTAGATTTGTTTTATAATGAACCGCAAAGGCGCGTTAGCGAAGCGGCGCGTTAGCGCTAGACCGCGAAGAAAGAGAAATGAAGAGAAGTTTTTGTTTGCTTGATGGATTTAGGCTGGCTAAGCATAGCAACCGCGCCTGACTGTTAGGAAGTTTTTTTCTTAATTGCTGAAATATAAGCAATCGATTGCTTCTGACTTCTTTGCTAGATAACTAAATCCTTTTTTCTTCTTCCTTCTTCCTGACATCCGTTACATCCGTTACAGAATCCTTTGCCGAACTTCCCTCTTCCCTCTTCTTTCTGCCATATATGCAAACTTCAGAAAAATCTCAAGTTCCCAGCGACGATTTAAAACCTGCTAAAGAAAGCAATTTCTTAGCACAAAATCCCCACTTACAAACCCTGGAAATCCCGGGTTTCGACGCTACCAATCCGCCGGATCCGAAATTAATCGATACTTGCGTACACTGCGGATTTTGCTTGTCAACTTGTCCGAGTTATCGCGTACTCGGCAAAGAAATGGATTCGCCCAGAGGCCGCATTTATTTAATGGATGCAATTAATGAAGGCGACGCACCTTTAAACGCAGCAACCTCGCAGCATTTCGATACTTGTTTGGGCTGTTTGGCCTGCGTTACAACTTGTCCGTCTGGAGTTCAATACGATAAATTAATTTCCGCAACTCGCCACCAAGTGGCCAGAAATCAGGAACGCACTTTTTCTGACAAGGTAATTCGTACTCTGATTTTTAATCTCTTCCCTTATCCCCACAGATTGCGGCCTTTGCTTGTACCGCTGTTTATTTATCAAAAATTAGGACTGCCAAAACTTGTCCGCCAAACAGGTTTGCTGAAAAAAGTATTTCCCCGCTTGGCGGCGATGGAATCAATTTTGCCGAAGGTAACAGTTGATTCTTTCCGGGATAACTTACCAGAGGTAATTCCGGCAATAGGTGAAAAACGCTATCGAGTTGGCGTGATTTTAGGCTGCGTGCAGCGGCTGTTATTTTCGCCAGTTAATGAGGCTACTGTGCGTGTTTTGACGGCTAACGGTTGCGAGGTTGTGGTTCCTAAAAGTCAGGGATGCTGTGCTGCTTTGCCGGAACACCAAGGCCAAGCCCAACAGGCGAAAGCTTTGGCGAGGCAAATGATTGATAGCTTTGAAAATACGGGTGTTGATTTTGTGATTATCAACGCTGCTGGGTGCGGTCATACTTTGAAAGAATACGGTCATATTTTAGCAGATGACCCGCAATATCGGGAGAAAGCTGAGAAATTTGCTGCTAATGTTAAGGACGTGCAAGAGTTTTTGGCAAGTGCGGGAATTACGGCAAAACTCAATCCTTTGATTGATGGAGATTTGACAATTGTTTATCAGGATGCTTGTCATTTGTTGCACGGGCAAAAGATTAGTTTGCAGCCGCGTCAGTTGCTGCAACAAATCCCTGGGGTGAAGTTAAAAGAACCGATTGATGCGGCTTTGTGCTGCGGGAGTGCGGGGGTTTACAATATGCTTCAGCCGGAGGTGGCTGATGAATTGGGTGTGCAAAAGGTGGAGAATTTGCTGAATACTGGGGCGGAGTTGATTGCTTCTTCTAATCCGGGTTGTTCTTTGCAAATTAAGAAGCATTTGGAGTTGCAGGGTAAGGATGTTACTTTAATGCACCCGATCGAGCTTTTGGATTATTCGATTCGCGGGGTGAAGTTGCAGAGGAAGTAGTTTTGTAGGGCGGGCGGTGTCTGCCCTATTTTCGCTGCTGAGTGAGATTTTTTTTTAATGAACCGCAGAGGGCGCAGAGGGCGCAGAGTTGGAGAAGAGAGAGGCTAAGGAGAAAGAGGAATAGGCTTTTGTATTGAGAAGTCGTGAAGCGTAGCTATCCCGCTCTTAATCGCACTTCTGACTACTTCCCCAACTGCTAAAATTAAATTCAACAGTCTTTCACCGCGGACAACTGTTATGGTAAATCAAATCCCATCCCCTACTCTGCAAGAAGTTATTTACCCCGACAGCGACGGCAAACCAATAGCCAATAATACTGACCAATTTCGCTGGATTATTGTCATCGAACAAAATTTAGAATGGATGTATGCTAATGACGAGAATGTATTCGTAGCTGGTGATTTGTTTTGGTATCCAATCGAGGGAAGACCGAATATTGTTAACGCGCCCGATATGATGGTTGCGTTCGGCAGGCCGAAAGGGAGACGCGGTTCTTACCAGCAGTGGAATGAGTCAGGAATTGCGCCGCAAGTTGTGTTTGAAATTCTCTCTCCTGGCAACACGCAGGATGAAATGGACAAGAAATTGCTATTTTACGATCGCCACGGAGTTGAAGAATATTACATTTACAATCCTAGCAACAACCAACTCAGAGGGTGGCTGCGGGCAGAAGACGGGTTAGATGCGATCGCATTAATGGAAAATTGGGCGAGTCCTCGATTGGGAATTCGCTTTGATTTATCGGGTTCTCAATTGCAAATTTATCGACCGGATGGAACGAGGTTTTTTTCCTACGTTGAGATTTGTCAACTGTTAGAGGAAGAACGCCAGCGGGCCGAACTTGCAGAAACCGCTTTAGCAGAAGAACGCCAGCGGGCCGAACTTGCAGAAACTGCTTTAGCAGAAGAACGTCAGCGGGCCGAACTTGCAGAAACTGTTTTAGAAGAGGAACGCCGCCGAGGGCAGATTTTGGTGGAACGGTTGCGGGAAATGGGAATTAACCCAGACGAATTAACTTAGAAATTGGGGTGTTTTCGGTTGAATGAAAAAGCAGGCGCGGCGTAGCTATCCCGCAGAGAATCGCACTTTTTACGTTTCCGAAACAGCTAAAATTAAATTCAACAGTCCCTAACCCCGGACAACAGTTATGGTAACTCAACTCAAATCCCCTCAAAAACCTGATGTAATTTACCCCGACAGCGACGGTCTACCCATGGCAGACAATACTAAACAATTTCGCTGGATACTCATCATCCAACAAAATTTAGCGTGGCTTTTTGCCGATGACCCAAATGTATTTGTCGCGGGCGATTTGCTGTGGTATCCCGTCGAAGGAGATAACAAGATTCGCGTTGGTCCGGATGTGATGGTAATCTTCGGCAGACCCAAAGGAGATAGGGGCTCTTACAAGCAGTGGGAAGAAGAAAATATCGCGCCGCAAGTGGTGTTTGAAATTCTTTCTCCCGGTAACAGGCTAACAGAAATGAATAAAAAACAGGTATTTTACGATCGCCACGGGGTGGAGGAATATTACCTGTACGACCCGGACCGCAACGATTTCAGCGGTTGGATGCGTTCACAGGGGCGTTTGGACGTAATTGATGCGATGGAAAATTGGGTCAGCCCCCGACTGGGAATTCGCTTTGATTTGTCGGGTGAAGAGTTGCAAATTTATCGCCCTGACGGCGAACCGTTTGCAAGTTATGAGGAGGTTTCTCGCAGGTTGGAACAAGCCGAACAGCGGGCCCAACAAGCCGAACAGCGGGTCGAAGAAGCCGAACAGCGGGCCCAACAAGCCGAACAGCGGGCTGCTGTGCTCGCAGAAAGACTGCGAGCGATGGGAATTGACCCGGAACAATTGTAAACTAGACGGGGAAAACAGCGATCGCCCGATCGCTCTACATCAGTCTTGGACGCACTCCGGCTTCAGAAACCCGATTTTTGCAGGCGTTTAATTCCTTGTAGCCTGCAACCGGGTAAACAACGCGGTTTCTTGAGAAGCGGCGCGCACCCTACATAACTGAACTAATGACCAATGACTAATCACTAATGACTATTCCCCCTCTTCTAACCTCAAAAAATGCACCTGTCCCGAAGCTTCCCCCGCCACAATTGTCACCCCATCCGGTGCAATAGCGCAAGCTTTCAACGCACTATCTCCCCTGAAACTAGCAACTACTTTTCGACTCAACAAATCCCAAACTTTGAGAGTATTGTCATCGGAAACAGAAATCACCCTATTTCCCACAGTCGCCACAGATGTTACCGTATCGCCATGACCTGCCAAAGTAAAAACTTCTTTTCTACTTGACAAATTCCAAACTTTCAGAGTGTTTTCCCGCCCGCCGGAAATCGCCCATTTGCCATCCGCCGTAACTGCCACAGCATTCACAAAACTCTCATGACCTTTGAGGGTAAAAAGTAGATTTTTGGCGCCTAAATTCCAGAGATTTGCCAAAATATTCTTTTCTTGAGCCAAACTCCAAACTTTCAGAGTTTTGTCCGCGGAAGCCGAAATAATCCGCTTGCTGTCGGGAGTAACTGTCACAGCTTTTATCCCGTCCTCATGACCTGAAAAAGTAAAAAGTTCCTCTCCTGTTTCTAAACTCCAAATTTTAATATTTGTGTCTGCCGAACCCGAAATCGCCATTGTTCCGTCCGCAGTCACTGCCACCGAATTTACCCAGTCCGTATGACCAGTGAAAGTAAAGATTTCCTTTCCGGTTTCTAGATTCCAAACTTTCACAGTGTTGTCGCCTGCACCCGAAATTAATCGCTGGCTATTCGCTGTTGTTGCGATCGCTTTTACCCCTTCTTGATGTCCCTCAATAGTAAAAATTTCCTGTCCGTTTTTGAGATTCCAGACTTTAATGCTGTTGTCAGCAGAACCGGAAATCGCTTTACTACCGTCCGCCGTCACTGCTACAGCATTTACCCAGTCATCGTGACCTGCAAATGATAAATTTTCTTTGCCTATTTCTAAGCGCCAAATTTTGAGAGTTTTGTCAGAGGAACCAGAAACTATCCGCTGGCCGTCCGGGGTAACAGCCACAGCATTCACTGGGGCGATGTGATTGGTAAAAGTGAAAAGTTCTTCTTTTGTTTCCAGATTCCAAACTTTCAGCGTTTTGTCGCCTGCCGCCGAAATTACTCGTTTGCCGTCGGGACTGACTGCCACAGCTTGAACGAAACTGCCGTGTTTTCCTAAAGTGAAAAGTTGCTTTCTTTCTGACAAACTCCAGGCTTGAACAGTTCCGTCGTAACTGCCGGAAATTATTTCTTCGCCGTCGGGAGTAACTGCTACACTTTTTACCCAGTCTGCATGACCGGTGAGAGTAAAAAGTTCTTTTCCCGTTTCTAGGTTCCAGACTTTAATGCTATTGTCACCTGACCCGGAAATCAACCGCTTGCTATCAGGAGTTACTGCTACGGACTGGACAAAACTGGTATGACTTTTGAAGTTAAAAATTACTGCCCCTGTTGACAAATCCCAAACTTTTATGCTGCCATCCCAAGAACCAGAAATTACTCGCTTGCCGTCGGGAGTTACTGCTACTGCTTCTACCGCAAAAGTCTCGCCTGCAAATGTCAATATTTCTGTTCCTGTTTCTAAATCCCAAATTTTAATAGTATTGTCCCAAGAACCGGAAATTATTTTGGTGCCGTCGGGTGTGACAGCTACAGCATTGACGTAGGTAAGATGACCTGTGAGAGTTGAAAGTTCTTCTCCTTTTTCTAAATGCCAAACTTTGAGAGTGTGGTCGGAGGACGCAGAAATTGCCCGCTTGCCGTCGGGGGTGATTGCTACAGCTTGTACCCAATCTGTATGTCCGGTGATGGTGCGCAGCAATCTCCCGCCTGGAGGAGTAAAGCTGGGCGTTAGCGGTAGCAGCCAGGGGGTTTTTGGGTGTTTTGCTTGTGCTAGCAGTGCTTGAATTTCTGGACTTTCAAAGCACATTAAGCGGGCAATTAGTTGGGTGGCTAGTTGGGTTTTGTCTTTGGCTAGTATGTGGGCAGACAGCCGAATTGCTTCTTGAATTAATTTGAGTGGGTCGGCTTTTTGGCCTGAGGTAATAATATCCGGATTTGTTGCTAAATCGTAATCTTCTATTAGCGCCTGTACTCCCGATGCTGACAGCTTGGCTTCAATAAAATTGTAATCTGTTAGTAAGCTGTATAATTTCTCTGAGTCTGAAGTCGCTGCTAGCTGATGGGGCCCGATTCCCAGGCAGTCCGTCTGTTCTGGGCGCTGCATTTTATCCAGCCCTTGTGTAAACTCGCTCATAAATTTACGGATGTCTTTTTTAAATGTATGCGATCGCTAGCTCTACCCTGCCGGAAACCCGATCGAGAATTTTTTCTCTTGACTTAGCATGACATATTTGAATGCTATCTGCTACGGGTTCCTGCCCTCGGTTTGGTGATTGTTCGATGAATTGGTGGTTTTTGAGTCTGAGTCTGCGAAAGAGAATTTTCCAGGAGTGCGATGACAATAAATCGCCGCCAATATAATTCAACTCAGCAACGCCCAATTTACCGATTGAGCGACAAAAGCTGAGATATATCGTTGTTTTTCTTAACCTAGCCCGTAGCTAGGGTAATGATTGTCGAGAGATAAACACAGTCAAGGTAAAAATTTTCAGGTATCGTAATTTTATTTGATGTGGAAGACTTTTTTAACGAAACACGATTCTGGATGCTCTAATTTTCTGTCAATTCCGTCGCATCCGCGATGCAGATATCCCAAGGCGTGCGGTTTCTTACCTCAACCTTATCTGCAATCTGCTTCACCCAAAGCTCTCAGAAAGCTTTGCAGGGGCGCCCCCTTCCTCTAAAATATAGAAAAGGACTTGCACTCTTAAACCGGGTTTCTAGACAAAATCATTGGTTTGACCGCTAGGTACGTAGGAAGAAACCGGGTTTCTGACTCCATAGCGCGCAAGTCACGATCGCAAATAAAGCAATATTGACTTTAGAGACAAATTTCATGGATGTTATCGAGTTTTTCGAGTTAAGTGCAGGCAAATGGTTTTCCCAGCGCACCGTACACAATCTCAATTCAGGGGAATTGCAGGCAGGTAAATCTGACCTCAACATAGAAATACTGACCTCGGGCGATGCAGCGGTCGTCAAACTTTGCCAAGAACACTCGATTGACCCGGCCTCAACTGGGCTAAAGGGCGTTCGGATTACTTGGGAAGGTATTCCCGATCGCAACCAAGCTAAACAAATCGGTTCTACAATACTCGCGGTCTTACCTAATCCCGACAATCCAAGCGTTGGCAAAGTGTTTCAAGACAAGGGTAACACTCGCTACGTGATGGGCGACGACGTGCTGACATTAATTACAGAATCAGACACCCTCCATGCGGAAGAAAGGCTGTGGTATCTCATGCCCAACCTGCGGCTGCGGACTAGCGTTGTTAAGCAAGCTAACGGTACGGAACAAGCCTCTTTTTGTTCGGAAATTCGGATGGGAGGAAGTGCCAAAAATGAAAACTGACAAATAACTATCTAGTTCCCCAAGTTTATACCTTATTTCTGCTTTCTCCCTTCTTTCTTCGGCCTTCTCGGGCAATGGCTTTTAACTTGGTGTGAAAATCTGTATGTTTGACAACTGGGAATGATATAGCCACAGGTTTGTCCGCTAATTTGCGATCGGCTTCGGCTCGATCGGCTTCGGCTCGATCGGCCAGGGCGGTAACAGCCAAATCTTCATAAACTACAACTTCTGTATTTTCTTTTGTGGCATCATCGGCTGCAGGCAATTTTTCTGTTTCCTCGGCCTCTTTGTTCGGGACTTCTGCCTGAAGCGCCCGATCAAGTTGCGCCTCTGACGGCGCCAGCAAATCTAACTCGGCTATACCGGCTTGTGATTCCGGGTTCGATAAAAGTATATCCTCCTGCGGCACTCGATCGCCACTGTTCAAGGTTAAATTTTGAGGAAAATTGTTGCAGACCAAGCGTTCAAACTCGCGATTGAAATGATAGAGAGGTTCACCTATCCGGTGCCACATACTCAATAGCTGTCCCACAGAAACAGCCTTGTAGCGCCCTTGATAAAGTGCTTCAACCACTGCTAAACGCAGCCAATAGCCGGGATACTTGGTCAGCCATTCACCCGCCAATTTCTCGGCTTTTTTGCCACCTAGGTCAAAACCGTAGTGAACCAGCAGAGCCGCTGCTTGTGCAGATATTGCCGTCACTTCTGTCATTTGTTGTCTGTTGACTGTTGACTGTTATCTGTTGTCTGTTGACTGTTGACTGTTGACTGTTGTCTGTTGACTGTTGTCTTTGGTTCCAATTACCCAATTACCAATTACCAATTCCCTGCGCGGGCCAATGACCAATGCCGAATTAGCCAATTGAATTAATCGGATAAACGCACGCCTCCTTCTACAGTTCGCACGTCCCCGGAAAAAGGTTGGGGAGTGCCATTCCAGTTGAAGTCGCTAATTCTAAAAGTCAGGCTGCCGACTTGACGTTCAGGATTAAAACGCAAAATAATTGCGTAGCTGCGGCGGCTGTATTCTAAAGTATAATTCGTACTGATTGCTTCCCCGCTTTCTAAATTAATAGCACTTTGAAATCCGACTCGAAAGCCTCCGTAAACTTGCTGGACAAGTCCAAAAGACAGGACTCTCAAATCTACTAAGCGATCGAATAAAAACGGAGATATACCGTCCCGCCCCACCTGGGTATAAGTCACGTTAAACCCAGTGTAATCGAGGAAAGGGCGGGAGAAATGACCGAACTGCCCTTGAATGCCGACGCTGGGGGCGATCGAATTTTGTCGGTCGCCGCTGCTGTAAGAAGTGCCAACTCCCCGGACTCCCAAGGCCAGTTGCACGAAAGGAACCACCGGCGTCCGCGTATACCTCAAACCCTGGGTGGGAGTCCGGGGCAGGGGTTCGCCCTGCCACAGGTTGAAGCCGCGGCTCAAGGCGACGCTGACTTGGGCACGGCCGAGATCGATGCGGTTGTTTTCCCGCACTGGTTCGAGCAAGTCTAGTCGATCGGTGTCAGCATTGATAAATTGATACCCAGCTTGGTAGCTGAGATTGATGCCAGTGCCAGAGAGTGGGATGACTGGGGAAGTGAGGATTGCCCCGAGGCTGCTCTGCACGGTTTGATAGCCCAAAGAACCGTTAAACAGCCGATCGCGGTAACTGTATTCTGCAGCCAGAGAGTGAGTGCCGATCGCCTGGCGCAGGCGCAAATTGCCCCGAAAGCTGTTTTCCGGCAAATTCGGGAAATCTTCCAAACTCAGAAAGATTGCCGAGCCATCGAGCCTGGTGCGCGGGCCCAGACTAGCCCCCAACCTCGCTTTCAGCCCGTAACTGTCGGGAGAAAACGGATTGCCGCCGTGCTTTTCCACAACCCGCTGAAGGTAAATTTGGGGTGTCAGAGTCAGCCGCACCGGCCCGTTTTGCAACACCTCAAAACCGCACTCGGCGAACAAACCGCCGCGGTCGCCCCCGTCGTAACCAAAGTTCAAACACGGGCCGTTCTGCTGCCTGCTGTCAAACACTTGCCTGCGGGGATACACGGGTATTTTGACCCGGTTGTCGAACACCAAGCGGGGTTTAGTTGTGACCAATTCCTCAGCCGTGGGCGAAATCCTTCTAATCGTCGCCCTCCGGGCCCTGTATTCAAATTCCGGGGGGGAAAACGGGTCGTTAGTAAGCCGAATGTTGGTTGCTACCCTCGCGCCGTCTGGCAGCAGTTCGATGCGTTCTGCTTCAAAGCGGACGCGGTTGACGGCGCCGACTACTTGGGGGGCTGTTAGCTGTCCGCCGCCGCCAATAGTCACTGTAGCAGCTCCGGGGGATTTGACTCCGCGCAGGGGCTGCTGGCTGGTAATTCGATCGCTCAGCGGCTGTTCGAGAATCGTCCCCGCACTGATATCCGTCGGCAGTGTGGGCGTCAATTCGCTACCTGCTGCGGGCAAGAAAATTTCGCCGCTTGCTTGTTCGACGGCGCCGGCGTTGAGGCCGAGATTGAACTCCATCTGCTGGCCGCGCACTACTTGTTGGCCGCGGGTATAGGCGACATTGCCGGATGCTACCACTTGGCGGGTGACTAAGTTGACGATCGCCCGATCGGCATCAATCACAGTTTGCCGGAACCGGACAACGACATTACCAACCGCCGTCACAATTTGCTGCTTGTCGTCGAATTCTTGGCTGTCGGCCTTAACTTCGATAGTATCGGCCGGACTCACTGGAAAAGGCACTGTCCGCCCAGAAGGCGGGGTGCGGACTCCCGGCGGCGCGGCTGGTTTAGGTTTCGGTGTCGGGGCAGGGGGGGTTGTGGGTGCGGGGGTGGTTCCTGGTGTGGGAATCTCGAACTCCTGTTGCCCGCTGGGTGCTGGTTCCGGCGGTTCGGGAACTGGAATATCCTGTGGTTCGGGAGAGTTATCTTCTAACTGCCGGCCTTGGGCCTGATACCAACTTTCCTGCTTTCCGACCAGATTTCTCTCTTGTTTTCTCTGCGCCTCTGCGGTTCGTTCCCGATTCCGAACGGCAATGGCATTTTCTACTGAACCCAACTGGTAAGTCGTAAACGAGGAATCTTGCTGAAGTGCTGTTGTTTCGGGTTCTCTGACAGGAACCCGACGCTGAAATCCCACCACTGCATCGCCGCTTTCTACGGACGCTAGGGGGTCGGCGATTTCTGGAGGCCGATCCGTGGCTGGGGTGGTGCCGAGGAGTGGGGCTGCGCGTTCTGCTTGGGCTGGTGCGGGTTCTGGCTGAACGATATCTGGGCTTGGTTCCGGTATTTCTGCGGGGTTGCTGCGGCTATCTCCATCGCCGGCCGCCACAGTGAGGGCCACTTTTTTTGGCTTGGCGATGTAGATGATGGCAGGGGGTTCTGGCGGCGGTACCGGATAGGGCATAGTTACAACAGGTAAGTCATCCGATTTTAGATTTTAGATTTTAGATTTTATAGGGTGCAAGTTATTGAAAATTTTGCATCTAAAAGGCAACTGTTTAGCAATTAATCTGACCTCTGAAATTTGCACTGGCTTTGGCGCGCCGGAATATGGCTGTTTCTGAACTTGCTTCCGCCACAAGATAACCTCGCGGATGGTGCGAGGTCAAGTTTTGTTCAACTAATTTTTGTGGGTTGGGGGGCTGGCTGGAGGGCTGCAGTGGCGTGCCCCCAGCCAGTGGCCGAGATAACTTGTTTATTCCATGTCTCTGCGGTTGGGGTTCCGAGCTGGGTCATTGGACAAAAATCCAAATATAAACAGGGAAACAAAAAATAAAACAACTACATTAACTACGATTTTGAGGGTTAGCACTGTGGGAATCTCCAAAGATGGCCTAATACTGAGCTGATTTGTTGCTGTTGCCGCAACTTTTTTATCATAAGCTAAAGATTAGTCAATTTTCTCTTTGTTGTTGAGGATTTTTGGCAAGTTGCTTTTTGCCCAATTCCAGAGTTGCTCCGCGATGTTTTCTAGCTGCAGCATGACTCGATCGAGCCATTCGAGCACTTGTTCTAGCGGGTGCTTAATGTATCCCATCGATTCTGCTTTTGTTTCTAAGCAGTCGCCCTCTGGTGGGACGCCTGGGCTCTGGTTTTTTGGCTGTCCGGCCGTGTATCTGCTGGTTGGCGCGGTGATTGCTGCTGGGGATTGGCTGTTTTTTGC
Source organism: Microcoleus sp. AR_TQ3_B6 (assembly GCF_036702785.1). Classification (NCBI taxonomy): domain Bacteria; kingdom Bacillati; phylum Cyanobacteriota; class Cyanophyceae; order Oscillatoriales; family Microcoleaceae; genus Microcoleus; species Microcoleus sp. AR_TQ3_B6. The sequence continues at coordinate 53,824 of NZ_JAUBVJ010000027.1, forward strand.
GGTGGTCGGGTTGGTGTTTTTTGGCACTTGGGTTTCCGGCGCGCGCCGCTGACAGGTTGATTCTGCTGTGAGTGCAGAGCTATTTTTTTGAGTAAGTGCTGAATTTGGTGCTGGTTGGGGTTGACTTGAGCGCACTTTTGTGAGCAAGCTCTGTTTTAGCTGGGCGAGCAGGCGGTGAATTGCTTCGGGGTAAGGGGATATTGATACTGGGATCGATCGACCTTCTGCCACTTCTCCTAATTCTGCCCTTTCCTGTTTGACTTTTGGGCTCACTTGTGCTACATGGCTTTGAGCTGCTGCCTGAGGTTCGGAACTTCCATCGATTAAATGCCCGGGTGCTGCTTCCCCGAATAAGTCTTGCCAGTTCAGCCACGGTCGATCGACCTCTGGGCTTTTTTGGGTGTTTTCTTGTTGTCGCTGTTTCAAAGAATACTGAATAGCGACTGCTTTCTCCGTATTATCACTTGCTGCTGTTTCTTTGCCTAGGAGGTGGTCTACTGACGACCAAATAATTTCTTCGATGTTTCGAGCGTATTTTTCGAGGATGTCGCGGGCGGACAAATCTAACTTGGCTTCTGTGCCGGATGTATTAATTTTTACTCCGGTGGTTTCTGTTGTTGTGGCGGTTGTTTTTGCCGATGGCGGTAGGGTAAATTCTTCGAGGTTGACGGCGGCGCGATCGAGTAATGTAACAAAGGAGAGAGGATTGCTGATTCCACGATCGAACTTGCTGTTAAAATTAGTTTCTTGTTTTGGGGTATTCCGGTCGATCGAATTTGACGCCGCCAGCGACTCCTGTGCGGGTTTTGATGTGAATGACGCGCTGGCTTGTTCTGCTAGGATTGAATTGCGGTCGATCGCCTTTTTAACCGCGAGGATTGATTCTCCAAACTGATTTCTTTTGAGAGCAACCGGACTCGTCTGAACCCAAGCCATCAATTCCCAAAAACGACGCACCGGCGGCAACTGCGCTTTTTTTGCCGCCGACTCCAAACCGAGATTAAATTTTAATTCTTTTTGGGCAATTTCCCGCCGCCGGAGCCCGGAGTTGGCAATTTCCCAAGTTATGCGACCTTCTAGCATTTCCTGCTGTTCGGGTGTCAAAATATCTAATATCTGATTTTCTCTTCCTACCAATACTAAAGTGCGGGCTGGGATAAAACTCGCGATTCCCTGAACTTTCGCTTGGTCCCCAATTGCGGGCGTGGTGTTTAATTGAGTTTTAGCAAGCGGCTGTTCTAAAACTGAAGTAGTTATTTGATGCTTTGCGGTTTGTCCGCTAAGCTTGATTGCTGGATGTAAATTGTTAGCAGTATCTCCCCGATCGATTAACAGCGGGAAGCTGGCTAAAGTTTTCGCAGTTTGCGACGAGTTTAGTAACTTTTCTGCGAGGTGGAATATTTCGGCGATCGAACTTTCCTCAGAAGTTTCGCCCTGATACCAATTTTGTGGCAAATCGGGATTTTCGTCACCGCCAAATTCTTGTAGTTCCGGTAAATCTACTTTTTGACTTGATTCCCGCAACTGTCTGCCCAGCATTCGGGAACTTTGCACCAGCAAATAAACTGGATAAAGCAGAATTTGGGTAGCCGTGAGAGTTGCTTCTTTAATTTGACGCCAACTTCGATCGCAATTGTCAGCGACTTGGCGGGACTGTTTCGATATAAAATTTAATAGTCGGCTTTGGTATGGACCGTAGTAACCGTTCGACATAAGTTTAATTATTGAATTCAGATTTTTGATTCGCGCCGGAATTGCTAAATACTGCTGTAAAATCAAAGCGAGATCTTAATCTCCGCTTCAAACCCTCTGAAACCTTTATTTCTTCGCCGCGTCATAAGCCTCGGGGCCGTTCACTCGGATCTTTGATTCCTACACAAGTCCTATTTTAGCTAAAAATGAGCGCTTCTGTGTCACCTGCTAGCAACAATATTTCTGCCACTGTCGAAAAGTTGCGCCGCCTCAGTCAAGTGGAGGTTCAGTCTGGTTGGAGGTACTGCGATTCTGACTCTGCTGTCTCTTCAGTAAATATTTGTAACTGGCCTGTTGCCGAACTTAACGGCAAAGGACATATTGCTTGGCCGTCTGGGAAGCAAGTTTTGTATTTGGGCCAGCAATTTGTAATTCCTGACAATTTGCACGGCTATCCTGTGGTTGGTTTGCGGTTGCTGCTGGGCTTGACTTGGTGGGCAGAAGATGCTCAAATTTTTGTAGGCGGCAAGTTAGTGGGCCAGGGAGATTTATTTGATTGTGCCGCTCGAGTTTTGTTGAGTTCGTCGGCAAATCCCGGAGATGAATTTTTAGTAATTTTGCGGTTGGTAAGTCCGGGTCACGATAGCGGGGCTTTAGTGCGATCGATTTGTTTGTACGAAGCTGCTGACTCTTCTTGTTTCGATCCGGGTTTTGTGGCTGCCGAATTAGAGATTTTGCAGAATTCGCTGTTTGGTAATCGGGAAAATTTAAATTCCCAATACCTCCCAACTCAAAAAATAGGCGATCGCGCAATTTTTCTCAAGGGAGAAATGCTGAAATCTGAGATGGATTTGGCGCTTGGTTTGCTCGATTGGTCGGCGGTGGGCGATCGCGAAAAGTTCGACCGCTCGCTGTCTGTTTTGCGCCACAATTTACTGGGATATCTGCAGAGTTTTTCTGGGGATTTAGATGAGGGAACCGCAGAGGGCGCAGAGAACACAGAGGGAGGAAGAAGGGATGAGGTTTTTGAGGTGGGAGAAAATACCAATCCTACATCTATATATATAGGAGAACCTGGTGCTCAGGCATCTATATATACAGGTAAAATCTATTTGCTGGGTCACGCTCATTTAGACTTAGCTTGGCTGTGGCCTGTCCCGGAAACTTGGCAAGCGGCACAGCGAACTTTTGAGTCGGTATTGAAATTGCAATCGGAGTTTCCCGATTTGATTTTCTGCCATTCAACTCCGGCGCTTTATGCTTGGATGGAAGAACATCGGCCCGATTTATTTGCTGCGATTAAAAAACAGGTGGCGGCGGGTTGCTGGGAAGTTGTCGGCGGGATGTGGGTAGAACCGGATTTAAACTTGATTTCCGCTGAATCAATGGTGCGGCAAGTTTTTTACGGCCAGCGTTACGCAAAAGAAAAATTTGGGGAATTGATGCGGGTAGCTTGGCTACCGGATACTTTCGGTTTTGGGTGGCAATTACCTCAGATTTTGCGGCAAGGCGGAGTTGACTATTTTGTGACGCAAAAGTTGCGTTGGAACGATACAACGGAATTTCCCTACGGTGCATTTTGCTGGGAAGGGTTGGACGGTACTAAAATATTTAGCATGATGTCTTCTCCAATTGGTGAAGGTATAGAATCTGTAAAAATGGCAAGTCATGCTTTTGACTGGCAAGCTAAAACTAATTTGCAAGATGCTCTTTGGTTGCCTGGGGTTGGCGACCACGGCGGTGGCCCGACTCGTGATATGTTGGAGGTGGCGAAACGCTGGAAAATGTCGCCTTTTTTCCCAAGGTTGGAGTTTGCCAAAGCGGTTGATTATTTGTCTTTGATTGAGAGTCAGTTTTTGCCGGAAGTTGCGACAACTAAGCCAGAAAGCGATGTTTCAGAATCCCACAATCAGGAGAATTTTCCGGCGCTAGAATTTTCAAACTTGTCGGCAATGAAGGAGGCAAATCCTCCCGTCTCACAACTCAAAACTATTCCCCGCACTCTCCCCGTTTGGAAAGACGAACTTTATTTAGAATTCCACCGGGGTTGCTACACGACTCGCGCCGACCAAAAACGCCAAAACCGGCGCTGCGAAGAACTGCTCTACCAAGCGGAGTTGCTGTCTTCCCTGGCGGCGATTTGTACTGGTGCAGTTTATCCGAAATCAGAATTAGAATCAGCTTGGAAACAAGTTTTGTTTAACCAGTTTCACGATATTTTGCCCGGTTCTGCGATCGCCCAAGTTTATGCAGATGCTAATCTAGCCTTTGCCGAGGTCGATCGCACTTGTCGCGAAATCCTGCTAAAATCTTTGGATGCAATCTCGGCTCAAATTTCTCTCCCCTCCCCTCCTAGACCCGACGCTCAACCAATTTTGATTTTCAATACCCTCAATTGGTCGCGCTCTGAGGTTGTCGCCGTACCGCTTCCCGATTCCCCTGATTCAGCTTGGCAAATTTACGACTTGTCCCGACGGCGATTGGCTTCGCAGATTGTCAGGGGCGATCGACCGCGATCGCACTCTACACTGTTATTCTGGGCAAATAATCTCCCCGCCGTTGGCTACCAGGTGTTTTGGCTGTGTCGCGAAGACGATCAAACTGTGGATAATGCGTCCGCGATTCCAAAAACCGAAAAAAAGACAGAGTTATCAAAACTTACATACGGTATAGCACAAAAAAACACACCTTGTCAAGAAACGCATTTTGCAGACGCAGAAATGGTTTTAGAAAATGAATTTATTCGGGCAACAGTAGACGGAAAAACCGGGAATTTATCCAGCATTTGGGATAAAGTAAATAACAGAGAAGTCCTGAATGCAGCAGGCGGCAATCAACTGCAAGCATTTCAAGACAGCGGTCAATATTGGGATGCTTGGAACATAGATCCAAATTATGAACAGCATCAATTACCCGCGCCGACACTCAAAGATATTTCTTGGGTAGAGGAGGGAGAATTGCGGCAGAGTTTGCGCGCAGTCCGACAAATTGGCAAATCGGAGTTTTGCCAAGATTATATAGTAGAAATAGGTTCGCCGCTGCTGAAAATCAAGACAGTTGCAGATTGGCAAGAAAGTCACGTTTTAGTAAAAACAGCCTTTGGGTTAAATGTAGAAGCAGATTTTGCAACTTGCGAAATTCCCGCAGGTGCGATCGCTCGCACCACCAAGCCGCAAACACCCGCCGAAAAAGCAAAATGGGAAGTGCCGATTGTGCGCTGGACTGATATCAGCCATGACGGTTTTGGAGTGAGTTTGCTCAACGATTGCAAATACGGTTGCGACCTTCAACCAAATCAAATTCGCCTAACTTTGCTTAGGGGTTCGACTTGGCCGGATGAACAAGCAGATGTAGGACTTTCCGAATTTACTTGTGCAGTCTATCCCCACAGCGGAAATTGGCAGGATGCAGGTACTGTTCGACAGGGGTACGAGTTGAATATACCGCTGCTAGTAAAGGTGTTACCCAAGTTAGAGAAAAATGGCCACAAGACTCTGCCCGCAGTTGGCAAGTTTTTGGATTTGTCCGCCGAAAATTTAGTGCTGATGGCATTCAAACAATCGGAACATGATTCTAATGTCTGGATTTTGCGGTGTTACGAGTGTCGCGGTGCAGAGGCAAAGTTGGAATTAAAGAGCGATTTGGGTTTGGCGATTAGTCACCCCGTCGATTTATTAGAACAACCCATAAATTTGCCCCAGAAGTCAGACGATGGGAGAAGTTTCAGAATATCACCGTGGAAAATAGCGAGTTTTGCAGTAAATTTATCATAAATAGTCCTGGACGCATCAACTAATTATGTACGGTAGGCAGCGTGCACCCTACCGCTACCAATTGAGAATAGTACCCACCGCAAATTTATCCAACCTTTTGAGACTTTGAGAACTTGGTGCGAACAAAATTTGTCAACCTGCGCCAATTAGCTCTCACAACTTTCTTCTCAGCTAAAATATGCAAAATTACGAAAGCTAAAAACGTGTACCCAAGCCAAAAATGCAAACTCCTTCCCACCTCAACCATTGCGGGATTCTTCGGAAACATATCGGGGACAACAATTCCGAAAAATGGCACATTTTTATTTCTGATAGAGTTAGAAAGTAAGAAACCAGCAACCGGAACTAGCCACATAAAAACGTACAAAGTCGCGTGCAGAGCAAAATTTTTGTACCATTCCTTGGTAAACTTTGGCAGGCGTTTCGTATATTTTTTCCACCATACCCGCAGCAGAGTCAAAATCCGCCAAGTCAGGAAAGCCATTGTCAGCACCCCTACGGATTTGTGAAAAGCGTAAAGCGGATTTCGGATAAACAATTCTCTCGGCAATTGAGCCATAAACGGACCGGTAATAAACAGCACTAAATAGCAAGCTGACATCGCCCAGTGTAAAGACATCAGTTGTTTGAACGCAGAATTAAGTCTGGGTTTCGCAGCGGGTTGGGCAGTCATTCTTCCTTACCTCATTAGCGTTTGTTGGACAAGATTAAGTATAAACTATCGAACTAAAGCCCGTGACCGATTGTACTTTATAAGATTTACTTAACTTAATTATTAAAAATATTTATTAAAGAGTCAATTTAACTATATTCACGATCGTCATTCCCAACACAAAACATCGTACTGGGGTCGATCGCCCGCCAAGCAGTTTTCCGGTCAAGTATCCCCAAAGCCACCGCCAAAGCTGACCCAACAATTGCAAGGGCCGCCCGGTTCATCCGCAGCCCCGGCAAATATCCCAAACCAAATCCCAAGTAGCTCAGTCCCAATACTAAATATTTGAGTGTTATCATATATACTTAAAATCAGGGATAGTCGGTTTTTTCCATTGTCTAGGATGCTAAAAGTACAGACCGGGTAATTGCAGCTAAACCTGCTGGCATTGCAACTAGCGGGAAATATCGCCGGCAGAGGGTCTACCAACTACAAACAAACACAGTGGTTGCATTGGGAAGCGAAAAGCATGGTGCTGGACAAGTTGTAATTTTGTTACAACTTGTAACTTTTTTAAAACAACAGGTTTAATTTAGTTTCACAAGAAAGTTAAATTCCAGAAAGTAAAATTAATTACAGTCGAGTTAAGCTAAAAGTGTTTGCTAAAAAAAGTCATTCAAGCAACCCAGAAACCAACAATTCTTACTTAACCGGCACGGAGGGCGAGCTCGCGTCAGCAAAACTTTCGTGCAGCCCACAAGTCCAACAGGATTGGTATCGAACTCTCTACGACAATTTTCCTGGCATTTACTTCGTCCTAGATGCTTTGGGAAGAGTTTTTTCGCTCAATCAATTCGGCGAATCTCGCCTCGCCTACAAATCGCAAGAATTAATTTGTCATTCAGTTTTTAACATATTTTACTGCCCGTATCAAGGGAAAATGCAGGCAGAATTTGCCGGATTGGGCCAGGAAAACGGTACGCCCACTCCAAAAGTTGCCTGTTGGGAAGGTTATTTGACTTGCAAAGACGGCAGAATTATCACGGTAAAAGCAACAGCGCGCGCCATGCCTGCGATCGAGTGGAAAATAGAGAAAAATACCAATGGTAGCTCCATTCCCAATTTCCAAGGGCCGGCTGTACTGTTAGTTTGCGAAGAAATTAAGCCGGCTTGGCAGTCATCCACGCTATCGGCGCCGTCCAAACAGAGAGAAAATTGGCGCCCTCCAACTTTGGCGATTGCAAAATTAGCCCAAATTCAAATTAAAGAACGCAACAATATAGAACAATTCATCCGCGAAGTAACAGAAACGGCTGTCAACATTCTCAACTGCGATCGAGCGAGTATTTGGCTGTACGGTGAAAACAAAACTCAGCTTCACTGTATTGACCTTTACGAACAAAATACTAAACTCCATTCCGTACAAATAATCATCACAGCCGCCGACTGTCCGGCATATTTTAAAGCTTTAAAATCAGGAAGTGCGATCGCCACAGCGGCCGCCGAAAATGACCCGAGAACGCGAGAACTTGTCGGTCTTTATTTGGCAGATCGGGACAGGATTTCCCTGTTAAACGTACCGATTGTGCTGGCAGGTCAAAGGTTGGGAATAGTCAGCGCCGAACGCCACGGTTCCGAGGGGGATTGGACGGAAGAAGAACAGGAATTAACCAAAATATTAGCAGACTTTATATCGTCAAGTTTGTCAGAGAGCGAAAACTCTAAATTAGAAGCAATGCGGCGCGAACAGCAGCAAAGCTTGCTGACCCAATACTACGATCAACTAGAAGAAAGAGTAGACAGACGCACTGCTGAACTCAAAAAAGCCAACCAAAAACTGCAAAAAGAAATAATTAAAAGAAAACAAGCAGAAGCAGAAATGCGCCGGCAGCAACAAGAACAGCAAATTATTTTTGATTCCGTGCCGGCGATGATTTGGTACAAAGATACGGAAAGCCGCCTGCTGCGAATTAATAAAGCCGCCGCTGCATCGAGAGGTTTGCCCGCCTCTCAACTAGAAGGTAAATCTTTTTATGAAATCTATCCAGATGAAGCAGAGCAATATTATTTAGAAGATTTGGAAGTAATCAATTCCGGCCTTCCCAAACACGGCAAAATCGAACTGCTGCCAACTGTCTCGGGTCAAAAATGCTGGGTGCGGACAGATAAAATACCTTACCGCGACGAAACAGGTCAAGTCGTTGGCGTGATCGTTTTTGCAGTAGATATTACTGATTTAATTAGAGTCGAGAAAAAACTGCGAGAATATCGCAATAAACTTGAAGCAAAAGTCGAAAAGCGCACGGGTATGTACAGGCAAGCCATGACCGCTTTGTACTCGGCAAATACGCAATTACAACAGCTAATTAACAACAGCTATTCCGGAGAAAATGGCAGCAGCAGATCGGCAGCGCGCTTGCTCGAATGCGAAGATTATTTTGAAGCAGTTGCCGTGGCTGACCGCGACACAATTTTGAGCGTCAACAGCAAGTTTGCCGAGCTGTTCGGTTACGAACCTGCGTCTATGGCGGGAATGAGCTTGCTGGAACTGCTGTCGCCGAAATCATACAAACAGGCGCCGCAAATGATTTCTGCAGCTAGCAATACAGTCTGTGAAACTATTTTTATCAGGCGAGACGGCACTGCTTTTCCCGCTGACGTGCGCAGCAAATTCGTATTTTGGGAAGGTCGTTTAGTGCAGGTAAAAGCAGTGCGAGACCTCACGGAACGCAAACTGATCGCAGCAGAATTAGAGCGTTCGCGCTCTCTGCTGCACGCTACCTTGGAAGCAACGGCAGACGGGATTCTCGCCGTTACTACCGCCGGAGAACTGATTAGTTTTAACGAAAAGTTAGTCCAAATGTGGGGAATTTATGAAGAAGTTAGAAACTCAATGGATCGAACGGTGCGGCTGACATTCCTCACCAAGCAAGTTAAATATCCGAACGCTTTTTTGCAGAGAGTTAAAGAAATTTATAGCGATGCGGAGTCCGAAGGCTGCGATATTCTAGAATTTAAAGACGGCCGCACTTTTGAGCGCTACACGCAGCCGATTCGAGTCGGACATAATATTATTGGCAGGGTGTGGCGCTTTCGCGATATTACCTCTCGGGAAAAGGTGACGGCAATGTTGGGGGATTCTCAAAGGCGCTTTCGGGCAATTTTTGATTCTTCTTTCCAATTTGTGAGCTTGTTGAAACCGGACGGCACTCTCCTGGAAGCTAACCAAACTTCTCTGGATTTCGCGGGAATTAAGCTGCGGGATGTGGCAAATAGACCGTTTTGGCTGTTGCCGTGGTGGGGAGATTCTGAGGAAGTTCGCCAACAGTTGCAAGATGCGATTTCTCGATCGGCAAAAGGTGAATTTGTCCGCTATGAAGTGGAAGTTCAAGGTGTAAATCGGACGGCAACTGTTGATTTTTCTCTCAAACCGGTCGCGGATGAAACTGGCAAAATAGTATTGCTGCTGCCGGAAGGTCGGGATATTACTCAAAGCAAGCAAGCCCAAGTCGCGCTGCGACAACAAATAGAACGGGAACGCCTGATTGCACAGATTCAATCGCGCATCCGTTCTTCTTTGGATCTCCAAGATATTCTCAACACTACAGTAGCGGAAGTGCGGGAGTTTTTGGCAACCGATCGCGTGCTGATTTTCCGCTTCCGACCCGGCTGGAACGGAGATGTGGTGGTGGAGTCGGTGGCAGAAGGATGGATGCCGCTAAAGGGGATGGCAATTGACGATTGCTGTTTTGCCAATACTTACATCGGACAGTATTTAAAGGGCCGCATTCGCGCCATAGAAGATATTCATGCTTCTAATTTGACCGAGTGTCACATTAATTTTTTGGTGGCGTGTCAGGTGAAGGCAAATTTGGTAGTGCCGATTGTCCAGCAGGGAATAGAACACCGCGATGGCAATCCTTCTTGTCAAGTGCCGCAGTTGTGGGGTTTGCTGATTGCCCACCACTGTTCGGCACCCCGCCCGTGGCAGCAGTTTGACGTGGATTTGCTGAGTCAGTTGGGTACTCAAGTGGCGATCGCGATCGAACAGTCTTTACTTTACCAGCAGTTAGCTGCTGCTAACCAGCGGTTGGATGCGTTGGCGAATTTGGACAGTCTGACTCAATTAGCTAACCGCCGCCGATTTGACGAGGTAATCAACCGGGAATGGGAGCAGTCGAGCTCGGAGGAACCGCTATCTTTGATTATGTGCGACATTGACTGTTTTAAACTTTACAACGACAATTACGGCCACCAAGCCGGGGATGCTTGTTTGCAGCAAGTGGCGCGGGCGATTGCGGATGCTTGCACGAACGCACCTGCAGAACGCCTCTATTTGGCTGCTAGGTACGGTGGCGAGGAATTTGGGGTAATTTTGCCAAATACGGATATCGTGGCTGCACAGGCTATTGCTGAGGGAATCCGCCAGCGCGTCAAAGCCTTAGCAATTCCCCACATCAAGTCTGTTGTCAGCGATTGTGTGACTCTCAGCTTGGGAGTTGCGGGCGTTTCCCAAAGTCAAAATTCCCCGAAAATGTTGATTGAAGCGGCGGATAAGGCACTTTATCGAGCTAAGTCGGGCGGGCGCGATCGAGTGGCGATCGACTACTCACTAAAGTGAAATTATATCGCTAAGGGCGATCGCACTAGCTGGCACCCCTAGCAACAGCACCAAACCTTCCCCACTTGGTTTACTTATTAAAGTGCCTTCGGGAATTTGACTTATTGCCAATTCCCCAATACTTGCGCCTTTATATTGTAGCACATCCAGCCCTGATGTGAAATCAGAAATAACATCAAATCCGGCGTTACTTTCTAACACAAACGTGTCATTTCCTAGACCTCCAACTAGACTATCATTCTCCAAACCTCCGATTAAAATGTCAGATCCAAAACCGCCAATAAGAGTGTCACTACCAGCCCCGCCAAAGAGAGTATCATTTCCCTCGCAGCCATCTAGCAAATCGCTACTTTGATTGCCGCTTAAGAAATCATTACCAGCCCCGCCGCAGAGAGTATCGCTGCCAAAATTGCCGTAGAGAAGATCGTTGCCTTGGCTATCGAACACAATATCATTACCTTTGCCGCCAAATGCAGAATCATTACCTTTACCGCCGTCGATAAAATCATCAGCTTCATTACCAAAAATTAAGTCGTTATCTTCCTCGCCATTTATGGAATCGTTGCCACGATTGCCAAAAATGATATCTTCACCTTCCCCGCCAACAATGATGTCATTATTTTTGCCTCCCAAAAGGAGATCATCTCCCTTGTTACCCTCAATAAAATCCTTGCCTCGGTTCCCGTAAAGGATATCGTTGCCATCACCGCCGTAGAGGTTGTCGTCGCCTTTTTCCCCATCGAAAATGTTCGGATTTGGACTGCCGTAAAAAGCATCATTTCCCGCAGTGCCCAACTCAATTTCACCGCTACTATTGCTGTTGATAATATTGTCAACTTGATTTGGTTGGTTGAAATTTGGCCCAGGGATAGTATCGCAAATGCAATCGCTTTCCGTTGGAGCCGGAGTCGGTGTTCCCGATTGGGTTGGCGTCGGCGTGGACGATGGCGTGGGAGTTGGTGTTTCCGTCGGAGTCGGGGTTCCCGTTGGAGTCGGAGTCGGCGTTTCGGTCGGAGTCGGGGTTCCCGTTGGAGTCGGAGTAGGTGTGGACGTTGGAGTGGGCGTCGGAGTGGGCGTCGGAGTCGGAGTTGGTGTTCCCGTTGGAGTCGGTGTTTCCGATGGTGTGGGTGTTGGAGTTTCCATCGGAGTCGGTGTTGGAGTTTCCGTCGGAGTTGGAGTTCCCGTTGGAGTCGGAGTGGGCGTCGGAGTCGGTGTTGGAGTTCCCGTTGGAGTCGGAGTCGGCGTTGGAGTCGGAGTCGGAGTAGGTGTTTCCGTTGGAGTGGGCGTCGGTGTTCCTGTTGGAGTCGGAGTCGGAGTCGGTGTGGGCGTTGGCGTTTCCGTTGGAGTCGGGGTTCCCGTTGGAGTCGGCGTTGGTGTTCCCGTTGGAGTCGGAGTCGGCGTTGGTGTTCCCGTTGGAGTCGGAGTCGGCGTTGGAGTGGGCGTCGGCGTTGGAGTCGGAGTCGGGGTTCCCGTTGGAGTGGGCGTCGGCGTTGGAGCCGGCGTTGGAGCCGGAGTTGGAGCCGGAGTCGGAGCCGGAGTCGGAGTCGGAGTCGGAGTCGGCGCGGTAATATTAACGCTGAAGGTTCCTAAAGTCGTAGCATTTACAGGATTCCCAGCAGTATCTTTAACTTGGTTACCTTGCAGATTAATACTGTAAGTTGGATTATTATCTGCAATATCCCAACTTCCCCCAGGCGGAGTAAATGAATAAGTTGCGGTCCGCGTCAAGCCATTAGTATTAGTATCAACACTGACAAAGCTAACAGGAATACCACCGCCTGACCAATTGATTAAAAAGTCAGAACTGTCGAGAGTTGTAACATCGATCGCACTATTATCGTTAAAAGTAACAGTAAAACTTTGACTGGTTCCCCCCGCCGCCGTAATATCAGCAATAGTGGTCGGATTTACAGTTGGGGCAATGCCATCAATTACAAGATTTTTATTTTGACCCAAGGAATTAGCAGCACCCGGATTCGGCAAAGTCAAGACAGCATCAGCATTGGCAGCATTCTTAATACTACCGCCGTTGAGAGATAAGGCAGTTGTGGAAGTATAATCTAAGTCGGAACTGCTATTGCCGGCTGTTACTGTGTAATTAAATGTCAGAGTATTGCTGCCGCTGCCGCTGGCATAATTAATGACAGTACCTGCACCGCCTGTGGCTAAGGTAAGCTGCGGCGTACCCGTAACTGTAACTGGTTGATTGAATGTAACGGTAATGGGAATTGTTGCACCGATCGCGTAACTTCGATCTGCCTGAGTTGATGTGATATTAGTAATAGCAGGTAAAGGACTAACTGTAATGCTGGCTGTTTCGCTGGCGGTACTAAAAGCACTAGAAAAGCCGTTAGTTGTTAAGTCTGTTGTGACATTAGCCGTGCCGCCGTTAGTGCCGGTAATTCTATCCCAAGCATTGAAGGTAATGCCGTTAGTAACAGTTCCGGTGTAGTTGCTATTGGGAACGAAGCGGAGGCGAGTTGTCGCGTCGGCTGCTAACAACAGTGCAGTTGCAGGGGTAGGAACAGTAGTAATATTGTTCCAGGCTGTGCCGTCTGTTGTATACTGCCAACTACCGTTTGTAGTATCTAAATTTGTGAGGGCGATGCCTCTCGGACGCAGGGAAATGGCATCGTTGGGGTCAGTAATTTTAGTGCCGATAATCGCTGATATTAATGTGCCGCTGTTGGTGGTTTCGTTAACGTTAATTGCTGTTAAATTAAGCGTGCCGGAATTGTCTAGGACTGGGGAATTGTTGACGAGGACGCTGACAGTTGAAGTGCTGGTACTGTAACCGTCGGTTGCTGTGTAGGAGAAGGTGTCGAGGCCGTTGAAAGTGGGGTAAGGGGTGTAGACAATGCTGCGTTTGGGGTCGATCGCGATCCTATTGACTATACCATCTGCATTGGGGTTGAAAGTGGGATCGGCTGTACCGTTGATGCTGTTCAACCGGGCAATATAATTGCGGGGCTGCCCGCCGATATTCGTGAAACCGCCTCCTACTACTGGGTTGTTGTTAGGATCGATCGCGATCGCATACACTCCACTATTCGCATTAGCATTAGGGTCAAAACTAGGATCTGCCGTGCCGTTGTTGCTGTTCAAACGAGCAATATAATTACGTGGCTGCCCGCCGATATTCGTGAATTCGCCGCCTACAACTGGGTTGCCGTTAGCATCGATCGCGATCGCAATGATACCTACTTGATCCGCATTGGAGTTAGCATTGGGGTTAAAAGTAGGATCTGCTGTACCGTTGATGCTGTTCAACCGGGCAATTCTGTTCCGTGGCTGCCCGCCGATATTCGTGAATTGGCCCCCTACAACTGGGTTGTTGTTAGCATCGATCGCGATCGCAAAGACTCTACCATCCGCATTGGGGTTAAAAGTAGGATCTGCCGTGCCGTTGCTGCTGTTCAACCGGGCAATATCGTTGCGCGGCTGCCCGCCGATATTCGTGAATTCGCCGCCTACAACTGGGTTGTTATTAGCATCGATCGCAATCTCATAGACAGCATTATTCGCATTGGGATCAAAAGTAGGATCTGCCGTGCCGTTGCTGCTGTTCAACCGGGCAATAAAGTTGCGGGGTTGTCCGCCGATATTGTATAAAGTGCCCCCTACAACTGGGTTGTTGTTAGCATCGATCGCGATCGCAAGAACAGCACCATCCGCATTGGGGTTAAAAGTAGTATCTAGCGTGCCGTTGCTGCTGTTCAACCGGGCAATTTGGTTCCGTGGCTGCCCGCCGATATTAGTGAAGAAGCCACCTACAACTGGGTTGCCGTTAGCATCGATCGCTATCGACCTGATTAAATTATCCGCATTGGGATTAAAAGTAGGATCTGCCGTGCCGTCGCTGCCGTACAAGCGGGCAATTCTGTTGCGGGGCTGCCCCCCGATATTGGTGAAATTTCCTCCTGCATAAATCCAGTCGTCAACAGTCACAGTGCCGCCGGTTGGTTGAGTAACACTCTGCACTCTCAGCGCCTTTGTGCCACCAGTATCGTTTTCCAGGACTTTAATTTTAATATTAGGAGTGCCGACAGTTGCGATCGCACGATCGGGACTAGCAACAGGCAAATCATTAACAGCTATCCTGCCCAAACGAAATGTAGCGCTTCCCTGGTCAGTATTGTCGCCAAAAAATAGGAAACTCGGCAATCTGTAAGGATTGAAACTTAAAGGAGGAGAACTCGCAGCGGGGTCAAACTGGATTTGACGCAGCGGTCCCGTTAGGATGGCAGTTGGGGAATTATTAGCAAAAAGTTCATAATTGCTGCCTTGTACTTTCAGGACATAATTGTTATTTGCAGCGGTATTAAAATTAATTGTTTCCGCCTCAACAAAATTTGCTGACTGACCGAATATTCTGCCGTTTTTAAAACCCAATTCTAAACCGTTCAAGCCGTCGCTGCTAATAGCTGTGACGCTAAAGCCAGCGCGGTTGGGGTTGCTAGTTTCTGTCGGAATCGCTGCATTAAAAGATATCGTATAACCAGCGGTGCGATCTAATGTGGCCGCGGTGGAAGGCGACAATATCGCTGCTGTCTGACCCGGAAGCAGCGAGGTTGGATTGTAATTGGTGTAACCCGCGTAGCCGCCAGAAGGGTTATTGGGAGAGATAGTGGCAGTATTGATACCAGTTGTGTTTGGCGTAAACGCACCCGTAGCCGGCAAAACCAGGGGATTTAGGGAAGGTAAGGGTAGCTGTCCGTAAGCAAGGCCTGTGCCGCTGGGCGTGCCTATGCCGGGGGGCGTTCCGCCTGGAAATGGAAAGTTGCTAATCGCGTCGTAGAGGGTAATGTCGGGCATGATGTATTTAAAGGTAGATGTTTTGCTGAGTTTTAGAAATCAAGCCTAGCAAATTTACCGATCGGTGTTAGCTTTTTTCTACCTGTTGTCAAAAAAATTACGCAATTTTTAACTTTTGCGTAATTCTGGCACCACAAAAAAGCGATCGCCCTAACTGGCATAAAGTTAGTGCGATCGCGGTACCATGAATCAGCTATGTATTAATCAGACTCTGCGCGTAGCTTTTACGCATTTTCACAAAGATTGTGACACGACTTCACAGAAAGAGGTCAATCGATTTTAGATTTTAGATTTTAGATTTTAGATTGACCCCACGGATAAATGCTCTTTCTTGAGGATTTTCGATTTGCGATTTGGGATTGATTCCACGGATAAATCACGTGGCGGGTACCATTAAGAAATTCTTGGTCAAGAGTGCCAGAGGCGGAAATTTTTCCTTCTCATCACTAATGACTACTAACTAATGACTACTGACTAACCTGTTTAGCTAACAGTTTTTGAAACACCTCATACATATCCTTAGCCAATTTTTTAGGATTCCACAAAGGTGCGAGATGTTCTGGCTGCTTAGATTTTACTAAATGCTCTTTCACCGCATTTCTCAAACCAGCATCGCGGCCAAACTTAACTCCCCACTGCGTGTATTCCTCCCAACTCCACGCCGCACCGACATCAAGATTTGCACTTTTCATAAAAGCGTAACCCATCCGCGAAAGATATTGGTCGCCCGATCTAGTTACCACTGGCAAATTTGCCCACAAAGCCTCTAAATTGTGAGTCCCCCCGTTGTAAGGATAGGAATCTAAAAGCACGTCGGCTACATAATAAATAGCCCGGTGTTCTTCTTCACTTCTGGTTTGCCCTATAAACTTAATCCGAGCAAAATCTACTCCCTGAATTTCGCATTCTTCGCGGTAAGTGCTGTGAATAACATCGGGGTCGCCTTGACCTTTGCGGATCAACAAACTATCTGGTACTTCCTTAAGAATTTTAACTTGAGCTCGTACCATTTCGGGATTAGTTTTTCTGCCCGGAGCAACGCACAGATAAGTCATTTGATCCAAGCCAATTCCCAGAGCATTTCTAACCGCCTCTCGATTCACAGGAACGCTTTGCAGTTCGCCAATTGCTACCGAACAAACAGGCAATCTTACTAGCTGTTCTAAATAATTTTTTTCAACACCAGGGGGGTGAGTGTGCTCGTCGCACAGAAAGTAGTGGTTGTCTGAAATGTAAGGCGCGTCAAATCCCAGCCAAGAAACGCAAATTCCCGCAGGATATTGATACAGCACTTCGACATTTGTCGGTACTGTCATCGAGTCTAAGTCTATTAAAACATCCAAGTTGTCTTGCGCTACTTCCGCGAGGATTTCGGCACCGTCAGCAAAGCCGTTTGGATATTTTTTAGGCCAGTAAAACTTGCCCGCCATTTCTTCAAACCGCTGCGTAACCTCATCTCGATTGAGTTTCCCGGTGACGTAAAGGTGAACGTGGGGGGTAATGTGGCTTAATTCGCGAATTAAAGCTTCGCTGCACCAACCTACCGAGTGGCGGCGGAAGTGTTTGGAAAGAAAGCCGATTTTTAAAGGCTGTTGTCCCGGATTATTGGCGGCTTTGATTCTATTCACGGGGCGTTGAGGGACAGCTTTTTTGTAGTATTCTTTGGCAATTAGTCTGTAGAAACTGGCATTTTTTTCGCGGTTATCTCGCAGGTGAGAAACTGCAAACAGGAAGATTTCGTAGAGCAGTTTGAGCTCAATTATACTAAAGGTCTCGACCTTTTCGTAGCAGAGTTTTTCGATTTCTTCTAGTTTCTGAATAGCCTGTTTGCTGACACCTGATTGCAGGTAGGAAAAGACGTAGGCTGTAGCTGACATGACTGGGGCGATATCGCCGCAGTTTTCGCAGTATTTGTCTGCGACGTTGCGGGCTCCTGCAAGGTTGGTGGAATGGCTTAGCAAGTCGCACAGTTGTTGGTAGGCTTCGCTGAATTTGGGGTTGGATTGGATCGCCTTTTCAAAATTGGCGATCGCCTCCAACGGCTTATCGTGTTTCTGAATGTGTCCCAGGCGACAGTAAACCTCTGCCCAATCCGGTTTTAATGCCAAAGCTTGCTGATAGCTAGCTATAGCTTCTTCGAGCCGCCCCAGCAGGGAAAAACAACTGCCGAGGTTAGCATGAACTTCCGGCCAGTCCGGCTTAATTTTGAGAGTATTTTGATAATTAGTAATCGCTTCTTCATACTTATTTTGCTGTAAAAAAGAATTTGCTATATTGAAGTGCAAAACTTCTAATTCCGGCTTTAAAGCTACAGCTTTCTGATAGTAAGCGATGGCGGCATCGAGATTGCCTTGTTGCGATCGGGCGCTGCCGATATTAGCGTAAGCTTCGGCCCAATCCGGTTTAATGGCGAGCGCTTTTTCGTAGCTTTCGATGGCTTCGTCGCGCTTTCCTTGGCTAAAAAGTCGATTACCTAAGTTAAAGTGGAAGTCTGCACCGACTAGCTGCGGGTTGAGTTCAGATGTTCTTTTAAAACAGGCGATCGCTGCTTGGATGTTGCCGTGTTTCTGATATACTTTCCCTAAATTCCAGTGAGCGCCCGCTAAATCTGGACTGAGGGCAATCGCTTG
Organism: Microcoleus sp. AR_TQ3_B6; assembly: GCF_036702785.1. Lineage (NCBI taxonomy): Bacteria > Bacillati > Cyanobacteriota > Cyanophyceae > Oscillatoriales > Microcoleaceae > Microcoleus > Microcoleus sp. AR_TQ3_B6. The sequence continues at coordinate 72,010 of NZ_JAUBVJ010000027.1, forward strand.
CTGGTAATAGGCGATCGCTTCTTCCAAACGCCCCATTTTGAAATACATACTGCCGATATTGGCGCGCACTTCCGCAAAATTGGGCTGCAATTCTAAGGCTTGAGAATACGATCGAATCGCAGCTTCATTTTTGCCCACTGCTTGCAAAGCATTGCCTAAAGTGACGTAAGCGTGGATGAAATCCGGTCGAATTTTTAGCGCTTGCTGACACGCTGCGATCGCCTCTTTAATTTTACCTTGAACTAAAAAGTTTTCGGCGAGGTTTTTGTACGGTTCTACTTCTTGAAAATTGACAACTTGTCCGCTATCTGGAACATTGAGCGAAGTAACTTGTTCGGAAACTTCGGCAGGGTTTGTAAACGGAGTATTTACAGTCTCAGTGGTTGGCGCTGGCGGCAAATTGATGCTCGAAGGCTGCAAGCCGTAGCCTTCATCTTTGTTGATAGATACGGGTTGCTGTGCACCTGATTCTGTTTCTAATTCGATAAATTTGCTGTCCGTAGTTTCCCGCTGTTTTTGTGCGATCAAACTCGATAGTTTCTCAGCAGCGCTAGCATCTCCCGGTTGCAGTTGCAGGACTTTTTGATAGCAAGCAATTGCTGCATCAAACTTTCCTTGCTCCTGCAAAACGCTGGCTAACATCAAATTAACAGAACACAATTGAGGATTAATTTCAAGAGCTTTTTCGTAATAACTTGCCGCCTGTTCCAATTGCCCTAACTTGTAATACATACTGCCCAAATTAGCGCAGGCTTCAGCAAATTCCGGCTGAATTTTCAGTGCTTGCAAGTAAGCTTGAATTGCCATTTCCAGCTTATCTTGAGCCTGGAGAGCATTCCCCATTGTCAAGCAAGCAGGAGCAAAATTCGGTTGGAATTTAATCGCGAGATTGCAAGAGGCGATCGCCTTTTCAAATTCCCCTTGCAAAACATAAACTTCCCCCAACTTTTTATGAACTTCTGCATCTCCCGGATTGAACTCTAAAGCTTTCTGATAATTCTCGATAGCGCCACCAATATCGCCTGCATCTTTCAGCAGAGTTCCCTTTACCAAATATGCTTTAGCTGCTTCTAAATCCACCAACGACTCCGTTATCATTTGCTCTGCTACTCTTACAGGTTTTACACTAATAATATTCAACCATTCTACCCACTCTCGGGCTCGCACAGACCAAGTATACCCTCGATTTATATATTCTACCTGCTGTCTCAGATGATTTTCAGCAGTTGCGCCTCCCCCACCCGCGCCCTCTTTTAAAACTCCGACTATCGCCTCTAAAAACCGCCTTGTATATCCCTCCCAATCTGGTTTCCCGGCACAGTTCCAATTAGTTACCGATGCCAAGTTTTCCACCCCTGACATTGAAACTAGACGGGCAAATCCAGCAGTTGTTTCCGGCAAAGCTGCCAATTCACTCGTCACAATCCGGCAACCGCTGGCCATCGCCTCCATCACGGCAATAGATGAGGTTTCCAAATAGGTATTCGGGTAAGCTAAAACCGCGACAGAACGAAGTTGCCGGACCAGTTCGGGTTGCGGTACAGAACCGACGTACTCGACGCCTTCTGTTTCCTGACACTGGCGGTAAAGTTGACCGAAAAAAAGCTCGTTATTATTGCCGTCTATTTGGTGTACTTTCATGCTTGAAAATACTTTTAATCTGGTTCCGGGGACAGCTTGACGAATTTCGGGAAAGACTTTTAACAAAATATCAAGTCCGCGAAATGGAGTGCTGGTGTAAGCTAGAATGGGAGGTCGAGATTTATGAGGGAGGATAGAAATATTATCGGCGAAAATGTTAGCAAAACAAGGTGCGATCGCATTTCTTAAAACACAACTGCGAGTGGAGTCAATCCCAAAGTGCCGATGAAACTGCTCGCGCTGCCAGTCGCTGACGAATACAAAGGCATCGCAAGCATTGATTTCTGGCTCATTCTTAAAATCTTGGAGAAATACAAAGCCGGGTTCGTTATGAATCCACAAAATTAATAGAGTGCTCTCGCCCAAAAGTCGCTTAACTTCCAGGGCTTTGCCGACTGTATTGACTATAACTAAAAAATCGAGCGATCGCAGCAATTCTAAATTAGATTTGTCCCCCACCCTCCGCCTGCAATCAACGCCGCGCCACATCCCCGACTCAGAAGTATTGTTGAGCAAAAATACCTCGTTTCCCTGTGCAGCCAACGCCTCGGCTAAATAACAAATAGCCGACTGAGTGCCGCCCAAAGGTTTGCAGTAAGGAGTTTCAATATTGTAATCCCAAGTATAAGTATCGAGAAATCCAATTTTCATTGTGGCAATTATCCGCCGATTTGTGAACTAAATTTTTTTATTTAACCGCAGAGGGCGCAGAAGGCGCAGAGAAAAAAGAGAGAAGTTCCCAGTTAAAATAATTTGCGAGTTCCCTCTCTTCTTCTTTTTCCTCTCTGCGTTCTCTGCGCTCTCTGCGGTTAAATAAATCCATAATAAATGGTATAATCTTAAAACTATTAAGGAGTACCGAACATGACCACAGAACAAGATCCCGTAAAATTGATGAAACAGCAAGTCGGCTTTGCTGCAGCCGATCGCGTAAAATCTGGTATGATTGTCGGACTCGGCACCGGGTCAACTACAGCTTATACTATTCAAGCCTTAGGCGATCGCATAAAATCTGGTGAACTCAAAGATATCAAGGGAGTGCCGACATCTTTTCAATCAGAAGTGTTAGCCAAACAGTACGGAGTACCGCTGACAACACTAGATGAAATTGACAGAATAGATGTTGCTATTGACGGCGCTGATGAAGTAGATCCCCACCTCAACTTAATTAAAGGTGGCGGCGCCGCCCACACCCGCGAAAAAGTAGTCGATTACCTCGCCGCTCAGTTTATTGTAGTAGTTGACAGTTCCAAAATTGTTGATAAATTGGGTTCGACTTTTCGCGTACCCATCGAAGTTATACCGATGGCATTAACACCAGTGATGCGCGCCATTGAAAAATTGGGCGGCAAACCAGAACTCCGCATGGGTGTGAAAAAAGCAGGCCCGGTAATTACCGATCAAGGTAATATGGTAATCGATGTCAAATTTGATGACATTGCCAACCCCGGAGAAATGGAAAAAAGCTTGAATAACATTCCCGGTGTGTTAGAAAATGGTTTGTTTGTAGACTGTACAGATTTGGTTTTAGTCGGGGAAATCAAAGACGGCAAACCAGTAGTAAGGGAAATTTCTAAATAGTCAAAACTTCCCCAGTGGGAGTCAAAAACTCTTTGTGGAACAGGCATCTTGCCTGTTCAGGAGAAGGCTGCAATATGGGAATTACAACCCGCAAAAATACCAAAAATAAGGTTGATTACCCTATAGCAACCGCCAAGACTATTAAGAAGTTCTTAATCAGTGAAACCCTTGCGATTGTTACAGCTTCTTCCTTCTTCCCTCTTTCTTCTTCCCTCTTCCCTCTTCCTTCTTCCTTCTTCCCTCTTCCTTCTTCCTTCTTCCTTCTTCCTTCTTCCTTCTTCCCTCTTCCTTCTGCTATAGCTTTGACCAAGAATTTCTTGATGGTACAAGCCCGGATTTATCCGTGGAATCAATCCCAAATCTCAAATCGAAAATCCTCAAGCCCCCGCATTTATTCGTGGGGTCAATCTAAAATCTAAAATCTAAAATCTAAAATCGATTGACTTTGATTATGATGATGCAATATCGCAGATTCGGTCGCACAGAATTATCCATGCCCGTCTTTTCCTGCGGTGGCATGAGATATCAGTACAAATGGCAAGACGTGCCAGCCAATGAAATTCCACCAGACAATCAACAAAATTTAGAAGCGACCATTCGCTACTCGGTTGAATGCGGCATCAATCACATAGAAACTGCTCGCAGTTACGGCACTTCCGAAATGCAATTGGGGTGTATTTTCCGGAAATTTCCCCGCGAAAAGTTGATAGTGCAAACGAAAGTTAGTCCCCAACCAAACTCCCAAGAGTTTCGCGAAGACTTTGATAAATCCTTAGCTTACTTGCAACTGGAGTACGTCGATTTACTGTCGCTACACGGTATTAATACGTGGGAATTGCTAGAGGAGTCTATACGTCCGGGCGGCTGCATGGATGTGGCGAGGAAGTTGCAAATAGAAGGCAAAGTTAGGTTTATTGGTTTCTCAACTCACGGTCCGACGGATGTGATTATCAAAACAATTGAAACTAATCAATTTGATTATCTTAACTTGCACTGGTACTACATCAATCAAAGTAATTGGCCGGCTATTGAAGCTGCTCAACGTCACGATATGGGCGTTTTTATTATCAGTCCTTCCGACAAAGGCGGTCAGCTTTACAGTCCCCCGCAAAAATTGGTAGACTTGTGCTATCCGCTGAGTCCGATGGTGTTTAACGATTTGTTTTGTTTGTCGCATCCGCAAGTACACACTTTGAGTTTAGGAGCAGCAAAACCTGAAGATTTTAACGAGCATCTGAAAGCGGTAGAATTGTTAGAGAGAGCCGATGAAATTTTGCCACCGATATTAGCAAGGTTGGAAAATGCAGCAATTAATAAATTAGGAGAAGATTGGTTTAAAACTTGGCACGTAGGTTTACCAACGATCGAAAATACTCCCGGAGGTATTAATATTTATGTGATTTTGTGGCTGTGGAATTTGGCACAGGCTTACGATACGATCGACTATTGCAAGATGCGCTACAACCTTTTAGGTAATGCGGGCCACTGGTTCCCCGGCCAAAAAGCCGATCGCCTCAATGAATTAGACTTGCGCCGCTGTCTAGCCCACAGTCCCCACGCTGCTAAAATTCCCGGTATTCTTCAAGCAGCCGATCGGCTTTTTGGAGGCGAAGCCATCCAGCGTTTGTCGCAACAATAATCAAAAAAAAACCCGGTTTCCAGAGAGAAACCGGGTTGGTTAACCCGAGCAGGTGAGATTTAGTTAAGCGCACACAATTAGCCTATACTTGAGGAACTCTCACAACCATCGCCCATCCGTCTCATCCATTCGGGCGATAAGTTGTTCTGGATTTAAATTGCATATTTCGATCCCATATCAAAACTCGTCAAATCCTCGGACCCTCTCGGACTCTCCCCGAATCCCCCTCTAATACCACAAACAATCTAGGTGCATAACAGCTTACCTGCTCGGGATTGCTGCGCTTCACTAACTTTTTTTCTAAACTCGCTCCTATTTTGCTTTAATCTGAGATCGAACAGTTAATAATTCACTTAGGTATTTTTTATGACTCTTAAACGCCGAAATTTCTTGTATTTGCTGACGGCCAGCGTCGGAGCTATTACCGCAGGTGCTTGCCAAGCGTCAGGAAATAATGTACCGCAAGCAACAGCAGTTGCAGAAAGCCCAAAAATAGCCCAAACCCCCGGGCCTTTTACACTGCCGCCTCTGCCTTACGAATACAATGCTTTAGAACCGCACATCGATGCGCGGACAATGCAATTTCACCACGACAAACACCACGCCGCTTACGTTAAAAACCTCAACGATGCTATCAGCAAATACCCGCAACTCAAAAATATCAGTGCGGAAAATATGCTGCGAGATTTGAGCAAAGTGCCGGAGGATATTCGCACAACCGTGCGCAATAACGGCGGCGGACACTTAAATCACAGTATGTTTTGGGAAATCATGAGTCCCAAAGGCGGCGGCGAACCCACAGGAGAAATTGCAACAGCAATTAAGCAAACTTTCGGCAGTGTTGACGATTTTAAAACAAAATTTAACGAGGCCGGCGCCAAGCGTTTTGGCAGCGGTTGGGTTTGGCTAGTCCGCAATAAAGCCGGCAAACTGGAGATTACAACTACTGCCAATCAAGACACTCCTTTCATGGAGGGCAACTATCCAATTATGGGCAACGATGTTTGGGAACACGCTTATTATCTCAAATACCAAAATTTGCGTGCTGACTACTTAAAAGCTTGGTGGAATGTGGTTAATTGGACGGAAATTAACAAGCGCTACTCCAAGGCTAGCGCTTAGTTCAACAAAGTTTGTTGTTGTGTTCAACCGCAGACAGCACAACAACAAACTCTGTTTTAAGTAGGTAGGCTGCTACGCATTTAAATCGCATATTCGAGGCGAGCGGGACGCCCACCCCACAAAAATTTGATTGTTTTTTGACAGACAATTTAAATGCCGCAACAGCTTAGGCGCTGTAAAACGCAATTATGTAAACGATTGTAAAATATCCTGAGCCTTAAGCGTGGCTGACTGAGCAATGTTTCGATACTGTTAGATGGTTCGTTTAATGCCGCCTACCTACTTATTTTCTGATTCTGCTGTCAAACTCGGGCTGCCCTCAATGTACAGTCCACCATCTACCTTTAACACGCTACCCGTGATGTAGCTAGCTGCATCAGATGCCAGGAAAACTGCTGCTTTCCCTAAGTCTTCGGGAAATCCCATCCGGCCAAGAGGCATTCGGTGGCTGAACGACTCAAGCAATTCGTCGCTGTACCAGCGCCGCTCACCCGGAGTGTCAGTCCACCCAGGCTCTAGGATGTTGACCCGAATTTTGTGCCACATCAGTTCATTGGCCATAGAAAGAACGAGGTGATGACAGGCTGCTTTGGTGGTGTTGTAGTCAATAGCACCCTTATAGGGAAAATGGGCGTGCGGGGATGAGATATGGATAATCGAGCCTTGGGCCTTCCTTTGCACCATACGGCGGGCGACTATTTGACAGACGTGAAACACACCGTACACCCCTATTTCTAGTGTTCGCTGTAAATCCTCAAATTTAGTTTCCAGCAAGGTGTTTCGGACGCTAGCGATCGCATTTGTCACTAAAATATCGATTTGACCGAGTTCTTGCTCGCACGTATCGACCATCCTTTCCACTTGGTCGCGCTGTGAGACATCTGCTTGAATCGCTTTGTTAATTTCAGATTTTAGATTCGAGCGGGACTTACGCTCACCAACCCGGTTTCTCTTAAAACTCGTCGCTTTGGAACCCGAGATTTACGCGCTACGCCCTATTTCTAGCTTGCTAGTAAGTCCTGTTGATATTTTTAGGACTAGGATTAACCGCCAATTAATACGGTACCACAGCCCGCTAATATTTTATTCGGTGGTTCAAGTAATTTCACAATTGTATATCTTAAGCGGCGGGCTAAAAGCCTGTTAATCAAAAAAATTGTAAGACTACCACCACCCGCAACTAAGCGGCCATGTGGGGGGAGTGGCAAAGGTCTTTTGAGTCACTACTTCAATTCGCCTCGGCGGCTTTAGGCGAGCCCTAATGCGCCCGATAATGTCTTCCTGCCGCTGATAATAATTGTCTTCAGGTAGAGGATTTATTTTAATAATCTCTTATTGTAATACAAATTTGAGTTGGCCCGATCGCCCGTCTTCGCGGTGTGGCGATTTGAGCGAGGGATATGCCAGAGGCACGCTGGGGCGATCGCGCGATCGGCTATAATTCTATTTGGGCGATCGCAGATACACTTTCCAGTAAGTATCCATCATGCCATAGTTGGCGCAGGTGAGGAAGTAGGCGATCGCACCGTCAAAAAACTGAGCCAATGAGTGAGCGATCGCCTATTTACTTGATTTTAACTAGCCATTAAGAGCGATCGTTTTCTCTCTTAAAGTTAACAATTTCGCTCGGAGCAGAGTTAATCAATTTAATTACTTGCAGAGCGACATCAGCTATTTCTTTAGCACGGGCATCGGGCATGATTTTCAACTCAATTAACTCGGTGAGTAAGTTAGCTGCTTGAATCCCAGATTTTAACAAGGCTTCTTGGTATTCTTCTTGCAAGGTTTTAGCGGGATTTGGGGCTTGGTTTTGGTCGGATTGGTTTTCCATATTTATCATGATTAATTTATAAATAAATTAACATATTTTGCTAAATATTAAGACTATATTATTGTAGTGAATTCAGTAAAATATGTTGTTTTTTCAAAAAATTAATCAATTCATCTTCATTGAAATTGAAATTACTAAAAATACCACCATAAGTAAGCCGAGATTGAACACTTCTTATCTCTTTTTCGCTCACAAAGTAGTCGCCATCCAAATCTTCTAGGTCAATTTCATCGACTAAAAATGAATATACGTCTCTTTGACAATACTGAATTATATAATTTTTGTCTAAATCGCTAAAGCTAGGCTGACGCAAAAATACTTCAATTGAATTAACTCGAATGTACTTGGCTAGAAAATGTATATCTGCAAAATAGCCATTATCGAGGCTCAATTTAAGGGGATATGGTCTGGGATTCATAGAATTCATAATCTCGATCCACTCTACATCTGATAACTGAACCCAGAGAGAAGGAGTTGACAGAAGAAAATCAAAAACATAGCGCAAGGGATATGTTTTAGCTTGAATAGCAAATATCTCTGAAAACCTATAACTTCTTAACTCATCCAGAAATTTATTAAAATAGGATATTCCCACCACCTTGTCAAAACCATACCCATCATACATTCTTTTTAAAGTTTCTAGCATCTTTTTCAACCCTTCTATAAAATTAGTTCAGATATTCATCTATCACTTTCGTTAAATATTCCACCATTCCATCTGAATCAATCGTAAAACGATATAGCTGTATATTGCTACCAGTTATATCAAGACCCATTTCTCTAAATAAAGTTGGAACTCTAGAAGATTCTTGAACTGTTGGGCGAAAGTGACCAGATTTGTTATCTATTCTCTTGATTTTTCCCTGACCGTTAATTTTCATCTGTCCAGCGGCTAATACATCTGCTTGGTTTGATAGAGTAGTGTGCTTGCGTCCTATGATCAAACGGTTATCTGTAGTAATTACAAAATCCACTTCTGAAGGAACTTTGCCTCCGTCTTTCAAAGTAACTTTCCCATCGACTACTTCAACTTGTCCAAAAATCTTACCTTGAGGGTCAAGAGCCTCGTCAGGGAACTTATTTGCTATTGGAAGAGTACTCTCACTAATTTCTTCTAACTCTCGATGGAATAACTGTAATTCTCTTTCGATTGCCTCCTCCGAAAACTTACCCTTCCCCAAGGAAACATCAAACTTTTGTACTTGCTTACGTAGTCCTGTTAGTTGCAGCTTTACTGCATCGGATAGATTGGGATCGTTCAACCCCTGATCAATTTTACTAAGCAAAGGGCCGCAATCACTACAGAGATAGATAGCTGGCTTACCACCTACCTGACGAACTGACAGGGTATGAGTTTCATCCCCGATCTTCACCGCCTGACTAGCAGTAACAGGTTTATCCACGACCCGTCCTGCTCCTGCGGCATTATCAGCTCCTCTTAAACCAGCCTCCCCAACTTCTTGTTCAATGTTTGCTGTACTATCAGCATTTCTGAGAGCAGGGGCTTCTAGTTCTACTCTTTTTGAATCTGATAGCATTTCGATAGCATCATTTTCTTTAACAAATTTTTCACCTGTTTCCTTAGAGCCTTTTTCTAAACCTTCTTTTAGTCCTTTCTCTGTCAGTTCTTCTTTTGCTTCGCGTCCCAGTAGTTTCTCTAATGTTTCCTTGCCAAATTTTGAGGCATTGTCGCCTTGCTTTCCAAGCCACTTGAGAGCATTATCGCCATATTTAGAAAATAATTCTACGGCTTCATCACCATATTTGGCAAACGCTTGAATAACTTCATCACCATACTTAACAAATAAATCACCTATCTTCCTGCCATACTTACTAAATAACTGGACAACATTATCACCATATTTGCTTGCTAGTTTAACAATATCGTCTACAAATTTAAGACCCTTACCAAAATACTTACCACCTTTAGCAGCCGTACCAATATAAGGAATAATCGCAAAAGCTGATAATCCTGCATTAACCCAGTCACCTTCTGCCGCATACCAAACCGTATTGAGAACATCAGCTACAGCAGCTACGATATTCCCTACCACCGGAATAGCATCTCCAACTATTCCTACAACATCTAAAATACCATGTCCCCAAGCGCTAATAGTAGGATAAGAATCTTGCCACCATTTAGCAACCATCTCTCCTTTTTGTTTCAAATACCCCGCAAAGACACTGCTATATTCCTGAAAAACTTTCCAACAACGAGTTAAACCAGGGAAAGTAGACTCCATCCAGCCTTGAACCCTATTCCATCCTTGTTGTACCCAATCAGTAGCAGGTTGAATAATATCTTGATTAACTTTTCCTGATACCCTGTTAACGTTCTCTTGTACCCAATTAGCATTTTTAACTGTATTTTCCTTAAACCATTCCCATCGATCTTGAATTCCTTCGCCTGCTTTATTAATTAATTTTTGTCCTTCTTCTTGAGGATTCTTAATGAAATTAATAGCATAAGTCCCGGCTGCATCTACCGAGTCAACTGCTTGATTTCCTTTTTCGTTAACCCACTGTGAAACAGTATGACCTTTTTCATCAATCACATGAGCAGCATTGGTACTTTGCTCATTGATAACAGTAGCAGCACTATTACCTTTATTCTCCACAAAATTAGCAGCATTAGTGCTTTGGCTATCCACCAAATTAGCAGCACTATTGCCTTTTTCTGCCACCCAATTAGCAGCAGCATTTTTATCGGCTAGCAAATTAGAAGCATTGGTACTTTGTTCATTGATAACAGTAGCAGCACTATTACCTTTATCTTCTACAAAACTAGCCGCATTAGTGCTTTGACTATCTACAAAATTAGCAGCACTATTTCCCTTCTCTTCTACCAAATTAGCAGCACTTTGACTCGTCTGGTCTAACAAACTAGAACCACTATTAACTGCCCCTCTTAAACCAGAAACAGCCGAATTTTTCGTCCCTTCTAAACCCGAAATAACGGAATTAACTGCCCCCGATAACCATTGGAGAATAGCACTCCCTTTTTCTCGCACGCTAGAAGCAAAAGCTTGGCCCTTTTCCTGAATAGCCGACATGAAAGAACTACCCTTTTCAGTCAGCCAACTAGCCGCAGGGCCAACTTTCTCACCCACCCAAGCCTTAGCACCATTAACTTTCTCACCCACCCAAGCCTTAGCACCATTAACTTTTTCGCCCACCCAAGCCTTAGCGCCATCAACCTTCTCACCCACCCAAGCCTTAGCGCCATCAACCTTCTCACCCACCCAAGCCTTAGCGCCATCAACCTTCTCACCCACCCAAGCCTTAGCGCCATCAACCTTCTCACCTACCCAAGCCTTAGCGCCATCAACTTTCTCACCAATGAAAGCTCTAGTACCTGCTGTTTTCTCATCCATCCAATTCCAAGCTTCTTCTGCTTTCCCACTTACCCACTGACGAGCAGAATTAACTTTTTCTGAAACAAACTCTTGAGCTTGACCTGCTTTCCCTTGAATAAAATTCCAACCAACTTGAGCCTTGCTACTTAACGCCGACCATTTTTCATTAACCCATTGACCAGCTACACCTACTTTTTCTTGTATCCATTTTGTGGCATTTCCAATATTTTCAGTAATGGGATTCCAAACAGTTTTTTGCGTCCAATTATTAAATTCATTCCATTTTTCGCTAACAACTTTGATAACAGGATTAGCCTTAAGCATGAATTCGGTCCATGCTGCTTGTGCCTCTTGTTTAAGGCTTTCCCACGCTTGACCTAATTGTTTAGCTGCATTACTAGGGAAATTTTCAATATTGTTAATAAACTCTTGTGCTTTACCTTGATAGCGAGCGCATACTTCACCTGCTTGACCATCTAAGGAAGACATGGTTGTTTTTGCCTGATTTTCTAAATTAGACCAACCTTCCTCAACTTTACCAACAGCACCTACAGCATTATTTTGAAGCTCACCGATTTTTTGAGTAATTTGATATTCTACATCTAATTGTCGAGCAATTGTTTCCTGGTTTAAGCTAGCTTCATCATTTTGTAGCTCTTGGGTTTGAGCTTGAGCATCTGTTTGTAATTCTGCCCCTTTAATTTCACTAGCTGTTTTTAACTCCTGCTCTTTATCCTTGGTAGTAGTAGCTAACTCAGTTCCCTTAGTTTGGCTAGCAGTAGCTAACTCAGTTCCCTTAGTTTGGCTAGCAGCAGCTAACTCAGTCCCCTTAGTTTGAATGCCAGTAGTTAATTCATTCCCCTTGGTTTGGCTACCAGTAGTTAATTCATTCCCCTTGGTTTGGCTACCAGTAGTTAATTCATTTCCTTTAGTTTGGCTACCCGTAGTTAATTCATTTCCTTTAGTTTGGCTACCCGTAGTTAATTCATTTCCTTTAGTTTGACTGCCAGTAGTTAATTCATTCCCCTTGGTTTGGCTACCACTAGTTAATTCATTTCCTTTAGTTTGGCTACCCGTAGTTAATTCATTCCCCTTGGTTTGGCTACCAGTAGTTAATTCATTTCCTTTATCTTTTGCTGCGTTATCTACTTCTGATTTTTTGCCATCGGAATCATTTTTTAATTCACTTTCCTTAGCAGAAGCATCCCCTTTAAGTGCATCTAAAATACCTTGAACCCACTCTAAGGGATTGTCAAGTAAATCTCCTTGAATAACGTTACCTGATTTCACTTTTTCTTCATTTACTTGTTCAACTTGAATCTCAGATCTCGTTATATCAACTTTAGGGTTTTGTTCTGTAACTGGTTGTTCGGCAGGTTTAGCATCCTGTTCAACTTTTTGTTCTGTTTGTTGCTCGTTAAGCTTAGCAGTTTCAGTTACTTGAGGTTCAGCTAATTTTGCTTCATCTGCAGCAGTTTCTTTAACTTCTGCTGAAAGTCCAGGCGCAGTTTCAGCAGGTGCTTTTTCTTCGGCTTGTACTGGTTGTAATTCAGCTTTTTCTGAAGTTTCGGTAACTATTTCAGAAGGTGCTTCTTGAGTAGTTTCAACAGGAGTAACTGTTGGTGTTTTTTCTTCTACTGGAGGAGCTTTGGTAGCAACATCTTGAACTTGAGGAGTTTCTGTAGCGGGAGGAGTTTCTGTAGCAGGTTTTTCAATTTGCTCAACTTGAGGTTGAGGTAAGGGTTCAGATTTGGGTACATCTGTCCCTGGTTGGGGAATAGAGGCAAATTTTTGTTGTGCTTGTTGTAATGCTTGTTCTAAAGCAACTTTGGGCTCTTGACTGGAATCGATATTTTGGGCAACATGGCTACCAGCATTATTCATCTGATTCTGCTGTTGTTGCCACATATCAGTCAATGAAGTACCCCCGTTTGCTTGGTTAAAATCGGGTACTTGAGTATTTACGGCAGCAATATTGCCTGTTTCCGGCTTAGGTTGATTAGTGTTAGCAGGTGTTTGAGGCGTTTTTTCCGGGGATACTTGTTGAGTTTCTCTTCCAGGAACAGTAGGTGCAGGTGCTTGTGATTGGTCAGTAGTAGCTTCTGTGGCTGGTTTTGTTTCTGTGGCTGGTGCTTTTGATTGACCAGTAGTAGCTTCTGTGGCTGGTTTTGTTTCTGTGGCTGGTGCTTTTGACTGGGGATTAGCAGCTTCTGTGGCTGGTTTTGTTTCTGTGGCTGGTGCTTTTGACTGGGGATTAGCAGCTTCTGTGGCTGGTTTTGTTT